>NZ_JBFTZW010000002.1:0-218707 GCF_056406555.1 Arthrobacter sp. P1_B4 | reverse complement strand
CAACACCACAGATGTTGTAACCACAGTTTTCCCCACCCCCGCCCAGCGGGTGCGTGGCGGAGCAAGGGTTACGGCGGTCATAGCGTGGGGGAAACGCCCGGTCCCATCCCGAACCCGGAAGCTAAGACCCACAGCGCCGATGGTACTGCACCCGGGAGGGTGTGGGAGAGTAGGTCACCGCCGGAACACCATTAACGGTCGAGGACCCCCACCACCAGGTGGGGGTCCTCCCGCATTTAAACCCCCTCCACAAAATCCGGCCCGGCGCCGGACCCCGCAACACCTGCGGGAGCATCCCGCCACACCCCGCCAAACGTGAGGGAGCATCCCGCCACACCCCGCAACACCTGCGGGAGCATCCCGCCGGACCCCGCAACACCTGCGGGAGCGTCGCAGGATATGCCGCGAAACCTGAGGGAGCGTCGCGGGACTCCCAGCAAACCCGGAGCCGGCACGCAGGCCTTCCGGAACGAACTCCTAGTTAGGCTCGTTAGAATTCGACGGGGCTGGATTCCCAAAGACCAGCCCACCGCTTCGTTCTAAGGACACCTCAATGCCCGAGCGCACTATCGTCATCACCGGAGCCAGCGACGGCATCGGCGCGTCCGCTGCGCGGACCTTCGCCCGGCAGGGGGAACGTGTGGTCGTCGTCGGGCGTTCCGCGCAAAAGAGCGAGGCGATTGCGAACGAAATCGGCGCCGATTTCTTTGTCAGCGACTTCGCCGACCTTGCCCAGGTGCGGACCCTGGCCACGCAGCTGAAGGAAAAGTACCCGCGGATCGACGTTCTGGCTAACAACGCCGGCGGCATCATGGGGCCCCGTGAGCTCACCGTGGACGGCCACGAGAAAACCTTCCAGGTCAACCACCTGGCTCCGTTCCTGCTCACCACCGAGCTGATCGAGGTGCTGACCGCCAGCCAGGCCACCGTCATCAACACCTCAAGCGTCGCGAATTCGCTCTTCGCCAAGTTCGACATCGACGACCTCGACGCGGCCAAGAGCTACTCCACCAACCGCGCCTACGGCAACGCCAAACTCGCCAACATCCTCTTCACCGCCGAACTCCACAACCGCTACAACACCGAGGGGATCTCGACGGCGGCGTTCCACCCCGGCGGCGTGGCCACCAACTTCGCTGCCGACTCCACAAGCCCCATGCGCCTGGCCTACAAGTCCTTCCTCAAGCGCTTCATGCTGACCCCTGACCAGGGCGCGGACACCCTTGTGTGGCTCGCCAACGCCACCCCGGGCCACGACTGGATCTCCGGCGCCTACTACGCCAAACGGACGCTCTCGAAGGCCAACAAGCAGGCCTACGATGCGGGCCTGGCGAAGGCGCTGTGGCAGCGCAGCGAGGCGATGGTGGCCCAGGACCTCGACAAGCTGGACCAGGGCTCGGATCACGGCGCTTGAGCCTGACCGGAAACAGCGAATTCGTGGGTTAGCATTTTCCTGCCCCTCGCCGATCCGCGGCTGAGGGCTTCTACCTGGGGGAGTGCTCTTAAACGTGCGCCTGAAAAAATTGCTTATCGCGTCCTTGGCGGGTACCGCCGTCGTCCTGAGCGCCACGGCCGTGCCGGCAACCGCCGCGCCGGCGCCGAAGTCGTACAAGAACTGCACGGAGCTGAACAAGGTCTACCCGCACGGCGTCGGCAAGAAGGGCGCCCGCGACAAGACCAGCGGAAAGCCTGTCACCACGTTCCGCGTCGACAACACCCTGTACAACCTCAACGACGGCGGTTTCCGCCAGTACGACCTCGACCGTGACAACGACGGCATCGCCTGCGAAAAGCGCTAGGGCCGGGAGCCCGCCGGGACTCTGACCCCTGGGGCAGGCCCGGACCATCCAACGAAGTGCCACGAACGGCCGCTAAGCCATGATGGCGGGTTCTAACGGTCGTTGCAACACCCAACACTTTGGGAGTTGCAACGACCGTGTCGTTTTTAACGGAGGAAACAGCCCGGCGGCGGAAGTACACGCCGGAGCAGAAGGACCAGTTCTTGTCGGTGGTGGACCGGCTGGGGAGTGTGAGCGCGGCCGCGGCGGAGCTCGGATTCAATCAGATGACGTGCTATCAATGGGCGCGCAAAGCGGGACTGACTCAAGGGAAGCCGCGAAATCGGCAGGCGGGCCAGAGAAAGTACACGCGTGAGGAGAAGGACGAGTTCTTCGTCGTGTTCGACCGGCTAAAGAGCACGCGGCAGGCTGCCAGGGAACTCGGTTTGAATCCCGACACGTGCGCCGGTTGGGTGCGTAAAGCCGGGTTGAAAAGCTATGGGAAACCGGGGGCGGGCCCTCACCCCGGGCGGGATGAGTACTTCCGGCTGCGCAAGACCGGGTTGAACCGGCGGAAGGCTGCCGCGGTGGTCGGCATACATCTCCGGAGCGCCGAAGAGTGGGACCGCGGGATCCGTAAGTCCGGCGACCGACGCATTTACCCGGATGGCCGGGTGGTCGACTACAAACGTGGTGTGACCACTATGACCCCTCCCGCGGGCACGACGGGACCGGCCCTGGTCCCGTCGATCCCGGTGGCCGCGCTGGAGAAGACCATCGATCCGCGGTTCCTGAGCGTGCAGGAGCGGGAGACGATCCGGGATCTGAAAGCTGCCGGTACTGCAACCAGGGCGATCGCCTACGCCCTGGGACGATCGCCCTCAACGATCAGCCGCGAGCTGGACCGCAACACCGATCCCCGGCTGGGTTACCTGCCGCACGGGGCGCAACGGATGGCCGCCGCCCGGCGCGCACGGCCCAAGAGCGCCAAGCTCGCTGGGGAGTCGGACCTGCGCGACTACGTGAAGGACAAACTGCTCATACGCTGGTCTCCGGAGCAGATCAGCCACACCCTGGTCGAAGAGTTCCCCGACAACCCGGAGATGCGCGTGAGTCCAGAGACGATTTATCAAGCCCTCTACGTCCAGGCAAGAGGGGGACTCAAGCGCGAGATACAGACCGCGCTGCGCACTGGCCGGACCCGCCGCAAACCCCACCGCACCGGCGAGCAACGCACCTCCAGGTTCGTGGATCCGATGGTCATGATTTCCGAGCGCCCCCCCGAAATCGAGGACCGCGCCGTGCCGGGCCATTGGGAAGGGGACCTCATCACCGGCGCCTACAACCAGTCAGCGATCTCTACTTCTGCGATCCGGGAAGCCCCTGGCAACGCGGCTCCAACGAAAACACCAACGGGCTGCTGCGCCAGTACTTCCCCAAAGGCACCGATCTGTCCGTCTACGGACCCGAAGACCTTGAGCACGTCGCGCAGGAACTCAACGGACGCCCACGCAAGACGCTCGGCTGGAATACTCCAGCCGAGCGTCTACGTGATTTACTACTGACCACCTAACCAGCAGGTGTTGCAACGACCCCTAGAAACCGCCTTCGGGGGGCGGGCCGCCGTCGTTAATGCGTTGAGCGGGTGAGCGGGCTACCCGGTTAGCGGGCGGCGCCCAGTACCGCGGCGAGATCGAACTTCACCGGTTCCTCCAGCTGGTCATAGGTGCAGGAGCGCGGATCACGGTCCGGACGCCAGCGCAGGAACTGGGCTGTGTGCCGGAACCTTTCGCCCTCCATATGGTCATACTTCACTTCCACCACGCGCTCGGGCCGCAGCGGGGTGAAGGACAGGTCCTTGCCGCCGCTCCACCGGCTTCCCTCGGCCTTCCGCGGAGTGCGCGCCCCCTCCTCCTGCCGGGCCCAGGCCCAGGGGTGGTCGTCAAAACCGGTGACCAGCTCCTGCAGCTCGGCAAACAGCTCCGCGCGCCGGGCCATCGGGAAGGCTCCCACCACGCCGACGTTCGCCAGCACCCCGGCGTCGTCGTAGAGCCCCAGGAGCAGTGAGCCGATCCGGTCCGGACCGGAGGTGTGCACGCGATATCCGGCCAGCACGCAGTCCGCCGTCCGTTCGTGCTTGACCTTGACCATCGCGCGCTTGTCCGGCTGGTAGCTGCCCTCCAGCGTCTTGGCCACAATCCCGTCCAGTCCGGCGCCCTCGAACTGCCGGAACCAGCGCTGCGCCGTGTCCCGGTCGGAGGTCGCGGCTGTGAGGTGGACCGGCGCCGCGCTGGCTGCCAGTGCGCGCTCCAGCTGCCGGCGGCGCTCGGAGAAGGGTTTGCCCGTGAGATCCTCGTCGCCGAGGGCCAGCAGGTCGAACGCCACGAAGCGCGCCGGGGTCTGTTCCGCGAGCAGCTTCACCCGGCTGGCGGCCGGATGGATGCGCTGCTGGAGCGCGTCGAAGTCCAGCCGGTCCCCGGAGGCCGCCACCAGGATGATCTCGCCGTCCACCACGCAGCGTTCCGGCAGCTCCGACTTCAGCGCCTCGACAAGCTCGGGGAAATAGCGCGTCATCGGCTTGCCGTTCCGGCTGCCGATCTCCACCTCGTCGCCGTCACGGAAGATGATGGAGCGGAAACCGTCCCATTTCGGCTCAAAGAGCCAGCCCGTTCCGGCGTCCGGCGACGGCAGCGCGGGGAGTGCTTTGGCCAGCATGGGCGCAATGGGAGGCATCAACGGCAGGTGCATAGCGCCCATTCTTGCGCCGCGGACCCGGCACCGCCACCCCCACGCCGTGGCTTCTCGCTAGGGGCTCCTCAACTGGGGGCTCCTCGACACGGCCCGGCCCCGGCGGTAAACATGGGTGATGGCTACCATCGGGTTCCACGCCTCGCATGAACAGATCAGCCCCCGCCGCCTCCTGCAGGACGTTCAACTGGCCGAGCAGGCAGGCTTCGATGCCGCCATGTGTTCGGACCATATTGAGCCGTGGTCCGCCCGGCAGGGCCACTCCGGGTTCGCCTGGTCCTGGCTCGGGGCCGCGCTGGCTACCACCGGTCTGCGCTTCGGGGTGGTGACGGCGCCCGGGCAGCGGTACCACCCCGCGATCATCGCGCACGCCTCCGCCACCCTGGCGGACATGTTTCCCGGCCGCTTCTGGATGGCCCCGGGCAGCGGCGAGTATATGAACGAGCACATCACCGGCCAGGCCTGGCCGCCGAAGGAAACGCGTCAGCGCCGGCTGGAGGAATGCGTAGACATCATCCGCCGGCTCCACGCCGGCGACGTGGTCACGCACCACGGCCTCGTCACGGTGGAGCAAGCCCGGATCTGGGATGTTCCGGAGACCAAACCGCCGATCATTGCCCCGGCGGTGAGCGTGGAAACAGCGCGCCGTGCAGCGGACTGGGCCGACGGACTCGTCACCGTCAACCAGCCGGCGGGAAAGCTGAAGGACATGGTGGCGGCGTACCGGAACGCCGGTGGCCGCGGGCCGGCAGCCCTCCAGGTCCACCTGTCCTGGGCGCCGACAGAGGCAGAGGCCGTCGCGATCGCCGAGGACCAGTGGCGCACCAACGTCTTTGCTCCGCCGATTCCCTGGGACCTGCCCACGGCGGCCCATTTCGACGGTGTCAGCGCCGGTGTCCAGGAGGACCAGGTGCGGGCGGCCGTCAACGTCTCCGCCGATGCCGGGCGGCACGCCCAATGGCTGGCCTCCTATCTGGACCTCGGGTTCGATGAGCTGTACCTGCACTTTGTCGGCCAGGAGCAGACGCCGTTTATCGAGGCCTTCGCCGAGCACGTCCTCCCCCAGCTCCGCCCGGCGGCGGGACCGGCTCCGTTCGGAACGGACGGTGCGCTGTGAGAATCGCCGAGACCTCGGACCTCTGGTGGAAGAACGCGGTGATTTACTGCCTGGATCCGGAGACGTTCTTCGACGGCGACGGCGACGGCACCGGAGATTTCGGCGGACTGATCCAGCGGGTGGACTATCTTGCCGCGCTCGGCATCACGTGCATCTGGCTCATGCCCTTCTACCCTTCCCCGGACCGCGACGACGGCTACGACGTCACCGACATGTACGGCGTGGATCCCCGGCTCGGAAGCCTGGGGGACCTGGTGGAATTCATCCGCACCGCCCACGACCGCGGCATCCGGGTGATCGCGGACTTTGTCATCAACCACACCTCCGACCGGCACCCGTGGTTCGTCCAGGCGCGCAAGTCCGTGGACAACCCCTACCGCGACTACTACGTCTGGCGGAAGGACACGCCGCCGGACACCTCGGACCAGGTGGTGTTTCCCGGCGAGGAAACGTCCATCTGGACCCAGGACAAGGCCACCGGTGAGTGGTATCTGCACATGTTCGCCAAACACCAGCCGGACCTGAACGTGATGAATGCCAAGGTGCGGGACGAGATTGCGAAGTCGATGGGATTCTGGCTTCAGCTAGGCCTGGACGGGTTCCGGCTGGACGCGGTGCCCTTCTTCCTGGAGCTGATCGGCGAGCCCAAGGATGAAGCCGCGAAAATCGACCCGCACCAGTACCTGAGCGCCCTGCGCAGCTTCCTCAACCGCCGCCATGGCAGTGCGGTGTTGCTGGGCGAGGTCAACCTTCCATACAAAGAGCAGCTGAAGTACTTCGACGGCCCGGCCGGCAACGAGCTGAACATGCAGTTTGATTTCCTCTCCATGCAGAACATGTACCTGTCACTGGCCCGACAGGACGCCCGGCCGCTGGCCCGGACGCTCGGCAGCCGTCCGAAGATCAATCCCGACAACCAATGGGCCATGTTCGTCCGGAACCACGATGAACTCACCCTGGACAAGCTCAGCGATGCCGAACGCGAGGAGGTCTTCGCGGCCTTCGGCCCGGATCCCGATATGCAGATGTACGGCCGCGGACTGCGGCGGCGGCTGCCCACCATGCTCGGCGGCGACCCGGCCAGGATCCGCATGGTGTACTCCCTGATGTTCTCGCTGCCGGGCACCCCGGTGCTCTTCTACGGCGAAGAAATCGGGATGGGCGAAGACCTGCGCGCGAAGGGCCGCTCGGCCGTCCGCTCTCCCATGCAGTGGGACCACACCGAAAATGGCGGCTTCTCGACCGCCCCGCCGGGGGACCTCGTCGCCCAGCCCGTGGACGGACCGTTCGGGCCGGCGCGCATCAACGCCGCGGCCGCAAAACGGGATCCCGATTCGCTGTGGAACTTCATCGCGACGCTGATCCAGCGGTACCGGGAATGTCCCGAGCTCGGCTGGGGCAGGTTTGCCCTCATCAAGCAGGCCTCACCGGCGGTGTTGCTGCACCGCTGCACGTGGGACGGCTCCACGGTGGTGGTCGCCCACAATTTTGGCGCCGAGCCGGCGTCTGTGACGGCCTCGGTGGTCCCGCCGGAGGGCGAGGAAGGCGGCCCGGGGGGTCCGGACGGGAAGGACGCGGCGGGGCGGTCCTACGCCGGGGCCGTGCTCCGGGATCTGCTCGGCGGCGAGGACATCCCGCTCTCCGACGACGGCGCCTTCGAAGTCCCGCTGGACCGCTACGGGTACCGGTGGCTCCGGGTCGAGCGCCCGGGCGAACGCCAGCTCCCCTGAGGGCGCACCGCAGCCCTGATGGGGGCCGGTATCCGTTGCGCCCCCGAAATCTAACCGGCCCCTTACCGTGCCGAAACGCGGACGCAACATTGGCGCAGGAGACTGGAAGTGCCGGCAAGAGCAGGCACCGACTCCAGTCCAGGAGGCCCCGCCATGTTGAAGGAAGCGAAAGCCCATGTAACCCGCGTCCGCGCGCTCGACCAGCTGCACCGCGGCGATGAGATCGAGGCCCGCCTGCGGGTGGGCCCGAACTACGATGACGTCGTGATCCGCCGCGGCAGCGTTCAGGAAACGGCCCCCGGAATCGGCGTCGTCTGGATCATGGACCGCCACACAGGCATGCGCAAGGCCATCAACGCCGACGAATGCAGCGTCTGGCGGGTCGCCTGAGGCGTCAGCCTCCGGCCACCGACTGGATGATGAGGACTTCCTGGCCCGGCGCCACGGCAGTCACCAGACCCTGCAGCCGCCGGATTTCATTCCCGTTGACGTATATATTCACGTAACGGCGAACAGTTCCGGTCTCGTCCCGCAACCGCCGCGACAGCGCCGGATAGCCCCCGGTCACCGTATCCAGCACCCACTCCACCGTCACCGCTGCCTCGGCGGGCGCAGTCAGGATGGACTGCCCGCCGGCGAGCGGTTGGAGGACGCTGGGCAGGACCACGCTGATCACCGAGTCTGCCGGCATGGCGTCGCCGCTGTTCATGCGCTTTTTACCCCTTCACGCCTGCGCCGGGAGCAGGGCAGTGGAGACCACGGCTGCCCGCACGCACAGCACGTCCGGCAGGTGCGAGGCGACCTCGGTAAAGTGTTCTCCCTCGTCAGCGCTGGCGTAGACACTGCCGCCGCGCGTCCCGAAGTAGACGCCCGCAGGCTCCGCGCCGTCGACGCTGGCAGCATCACGGAGCACTGCGTTGTACTCGGCTTCCGGCAGCCCGGCATCGAGCCGTTTCCAGCTGGCGCCGGCGTCATCGGTCCGGTGCACGGCCAGCTTCCCTTCCGGAGGGATACGTTCGCCGTCAGCCTTCAGCGGGACCACCCAGGCGGTACCGGCCCGGCGCGGATGCGTCAGCATCACAAAACCGAAGTCCGCCGGCAGCCCTTCGGCGATCGACTCCCACGATTCGGCGTCGTCGTCGCTGCGGTACACGCCGTGATGGTTTTGCGCGTACAGGCGGCCGTCGACGGCGGCGTCGGCCGCGATCTTGTGGACGCACTGGCCGAATTCCGGGTTGGGATCCGGCATGAAGTACGCGGAAATTCCCTTGTTGCGCGGCTCCCAGGAGGCGCCGCCGTCGAGCGAGCGGTAGACCCCTCCGGTGCTCATGGCGACGTGGACTTTCTCGCCCGTGGGGTCGACGACGATTGAGTGCGCCGCAGCGCCGCCATAGCCTGCGCCCCATTCGCTGCGGTGCGGATGGTCCCAGAGGCCGCGGTTGAGCTCGAAGTGCTCGCCGCCGTCGGTGGATTTCCAGACCGAGATCGGTTCGCAGCCCGCCCACACGACGCCCGGGCGGGAGCCGGCGTCGGGATAGATCTGCCAGATCCGTTCCAGGGCGGCGTCGGTGCCGTCGGGGAACGTGATGGCGCCGTTTTCGGGTTCGGTCCAGGATCCGCCGAGATCATCTGAGTGGAAAACCGTGGGACCCCAGTGCTCGGAGCGGACCCCCACCAGGATCCGGGTCCTGTCATCGCGGGTATCGATGGCGATGCTGGGCACCTCACTCATCAGAAAATGCGGGCCGGACAGCGACCAGTCCTTCCGGTCCTGGCTGGTCGCCAGCCAAAGGCCTTTCTTGGTCCCGATCGCCAGGACGTAACTCTCTGCAGTAGCCATGGGGTCCATGCAACCATCCCCGCCGGAAGGCCGCAACGGTTTTCTCCCGGCGCCCGCCGGCCTGCGCTGCCGCGCCGGTGGCATCTTTCAGTCGACGAACTCCGACTGCGTCTCGATAAAGTCCCAGTCCGCGGCAGTCAATACGGCCGCGCCGGCGGCGGACGGTTCAGCCGGACCGGGCCCGCCGGCATCCGCGATTCCCCGCTGCACGGCCTCGGGCAGTTCGATGGTCCGCAGGTTTTCCCGAAGCCATTCTTTGCTCGCCAAATCCAGATCCAACCACCACATGTAGATCTCCACGGCGGCCACCTCCTCCTGTGTTCTTCAACCGTAGGCCCCACCCCCGGGCTGTTCAAGGGAGGCTGCGGCAAACGGCGCCCGCACCGCCCCGGGCCGGCAGACGGGAAGTAAGCCCCTGTTCAGGGCCGCACCCCGGCGCCAGAATGAAGTATGCCTGACGACTCCGCCCACGGCCCGGCGCCCCTCGTGGTGGGTGTGGTTCCGGGACAGTATCCGGAAGTGCTGCAGACGGCGGCATCCCTCGCGAAGTCCCTCGCCGCGCCCTTGATCTGCGCCTATGTGGACGAGGCCAGCTACCTCGTGGAGTGGGATCCGGCGCGGTCCGCGCACCGCCTGTCCCTGCATCCGGACGCGGACGACGCCCGGATCCGGGCCACCGCCCAGGAGCTGCGTTCCGTTGTTGAGGCACTCTGCGTTCCCCTGGGCATCGACTGGACGCTGCGCACCCTGGCCGGGGATCCCGCCCGGGCGATCGGCAGGCTGGCCGCGGACACCAACGCATCCATGATCGTGGTGGGGACCCCCGAACGCGGCATCGGCCACCGCATCTCCGCCGCGCTGAACGGCTCCGTGGCGGCATGGCTCAGCCACCATCAGGAACGTCCGATCCTGATCGTTCCGGCCCTCGCTCCGGCCGGAAGAAAGTAAAGCGAAAGTACTTATTCAGAGCGCTGGTGTTACCCCACTACCGGCGAGTAAGCTCGATCTGTAGGCCGGAGGAACGGCCTACCCCAAAGCTGCTCCGGAGTGCGTATCCCCCAATAACGCACTCCGGAGCTCTTTGTTTTGCGCAAACATTCCACATGCTGCGCCGGCCGCGCCGCGGGCTTGAAACATACCCCTGGGGGGTATATGTTGAGGGCATGAGCGAGTCAGAAGTCCCCGGCATGGCGCGTCTGGACACTGTTCCCCTTGACGCCCCGCCCCCTGAACACGGCTACACGTCCAACAAGGACGCCTACCTTCGCCGTCTCAAGCGGATCGAAGGGCAGGTCCGCGGCATCGCCCGGATGGTTGACGAGGACAAATACTGCATCGATATCCTCACCCAGGTCGCCGCCGTCACCAAGGCCCTGCATGCTGTGAGCCTCGGGCTTGTCGAAGAGCACATCGGCCACTGCGTTGTCGGCGCCGCCGCCGAGCCGGATCCGGAGCTTCGGGCGGAGGCCATCGATGTCAAAGTCAAGGAGGCCACCGATGCCATCGGACGCCTGCTCCGCTAGTACCCGTACCACCCACCACACCACCGGGCCGGGGAACCACACCCGGCCCAGCGACAAGGAGCATCCCATGGCCCCCGTTTCCACCACCGTCAACGTTTCCGGCATGACCTGCGGCCACTGCGTGTCCTCTGTCAGCGAAGAACTTGAGGCGCTCTCCGGCGTCGAAAAGATCGACGTCGACCTCAACGCCGGCGGCATCTCCACCGTCACGATCACCTCCAGCGAAGCACTGTCCTCCTCCGAAATCGGCGAGGCAATCGCCGAAGCCGGCTACCTCGTGGTCGCCAGCGAAGCCTGAGTGACAACAGCGCCGGGCGGGCGCAGACACCGGAACGGCAGAAAACCAATCGAGCGGGAAAAGAAGGGCGCCGTGAGCAGCGAGCAGTTGTTGGACCAGGCCGGGAGCCGTGTCATCGACCTCGATATCGAGGGCATGACGTGCGCTTCCTGCGTCAACCGGGTCGAGCGCAGGCTCGGAAAGCTCGACGGCGTCGAGGCCAGCGTCAACCTGCCCCTCGAGTCCGCCCGAGTCAGCGTCCCGGCGGACATCACCGACGACCAGATCACCGCCATTGTCGCGGCTGCGGGCTACAAGGCCACGGTCCGGTCCGCCAGGTACCCGGGCACGCCGGTGGAGGACGCAGGACTCCTGGCCGGCACCGAATTTCCGGCCGGCACAGCCGCACCCTCGCTTCGCCCGCGGCTGGTTGTGGCGGCCGTACTCACCGTCCCGGTCTTCGCAATCTCGATGATCCCGGCATTCCAGTTCCCGAACTGGGGCTGGGTGGCCGCGATCCTGGCCCTGCCGGTGGTTGCCTGGGCGGCGTGGCCGTTCCACCGCGCCGCGGCCATCAACGCGCGGCATCTGGCCTCGACCATGGACACCCTGGTATCCATCGGCGTGATTGCCGCCTACTCGTTCTCGGTTGGGCAACTCCTTGCCGACCCGGGCATGACCGAACATCCCGCAGCGGAGGGCATGGGCTCCGGCGGCCTGTACTTCGAGGTCGCATCCGTGGTCACCACGTTCCTGCTGCTCGGCCGCTACCTCGAGGCCAACGCCAAACGGAAGGCGGGCGACGCCCTCAAGGCCCTCCTGGACCTGGGGGCAAAAGACGCTACTGTCCTGCGCGGCGGCACCGAGCACAAGATCCCGGCCGACCAACTGGCCCTCGGAGACGTGATCATGGTCCGCCCCGGCGAGAAAATCGCCGCCGACGGCGTCGTCATCGACGGTACCTCTGCGGTGGACGCCTCCCTCGTGACGGGCGAATCCGTGCCCGTGGAAGTCGGCCCGGACAGCCAGGTCACCGGGGCCACCATCAATACCTCAGGCCGGCTCCTGGTCCGCGCCACCCGCGTCGGGTCCGAGACCACCCTGGCCCAGATGGGCAGGCTCGTCTCCGCGGCGCAGACCGGAAAGGCACCCATCGCCCGGCTCGCCGACCGCATCAGCGCCGTCTTCGTACCGGTCGTCCTGGTCATCGCCGCCCTCACCTTCGGGGCCTGGCTGATTGCGGCCGCACCGGCCGTCAGCTCCGACGAGGTCCGGGCCGCCTTCACCGCCGCCGTCGCCGTGCTGGTCATTGCCTGCCCCTGCGCCCTCGGGCTGGCCACCCCCGTCGGACTGCTGACCGGGACCGGGCGGGGCGCCCAGCTGGGGATCCTGATCAAGGGTCCGCAAGTCCTCGAGGACACCCGGACGGTGGACACGATCCTGCTGGACAAGACCGGGACCGTCACCACCGGCCGCCTTGCCGTGGACGGCGTCCAAAGTTTCGGGCCGCACAGCGAAGCCGAGGTGCTGCGCCTGGCGGGGGCAGTGGAAAACGCCTCCGAGCACCCGATCGCCCGGGCCATCGCCGCTGCGGCATTGGCGGCGGGGCGTGTGAACAACGACGGCGCCGGCCTCCCCGCCGTCGCCGGCTTCCGCTCCGCACCCGGCGGCGGCGTCGATGGCACGGTCGACGGCCGGCGCGTGGTCGCGGGGCGCACCGGCTGGCTGTTGGAGTCCGGCATCGCTCCGGCCCCGGCTCAGCGCGAGGCGCTGGGTGCTGCCGAGGACTCCGGCGCTACGGCCGTCTGGGTTGCCGTGGACGGTGAAATCGCCGGAATCATCAGCCTGCGGGACACCGTTAAGCCCGGCTCCGCGGCCGCAGTTGCCCGGCTCCGGGAGCTTGGGCTCCGGCCGATCCTGCTGACCGGCGACAACGCCGCTGTGGCTGCCCAGGTGGCGGCCGCCGTCGGGATCAGCCCGGACGACGTCTTTGCTGGTGTGCTCCCGGCGGGCAAGGTTGAGGCCGTGCAGAAGCTGCAAGCAGCCGGCGCCACTGTGGCCATGGCAGGGGACGGCGTCAACGACGCCGCGGCGCTGGCGCAAGCAGACCTGGGCATCGCCATGGGCTCCGGCACCGACGTCGCCATCGAGGCAGCCGATCTGACGGTGATGGGCAACGACCTCGGACAGGTGGCGCAGGCGATCGAGCTTTCCCGCCGGACGCTCGGCACCATCAAGACGAACCTCTTCTGGGCCTTCTTCTACAACGCCGTGGGCATCCCGGTGGCAGCCCTGGGCCTGCTCAACCCGATGATCGCCGGCGCCGCCATGGCCGCCAGCTCCGTGCTGGTGGTGGCCAACTCGCTGCGGCTGCGCAGCTTCGGGAAGTAATCCGGCCTTAGCCCGGGCGCCCCCGCCTCAGGCCGCGCCGTAGCGGATGGCGGCCCTGGCTTTGGCTTTGGCCGCTTCCTCCCCGCGGTCCTTTGCCGGGGCGTGGGTCACCAGGGCGTCGAGGAGGTGCTGCGTCGCATGGGCAATCTCATGCACGGCCCGGTTGAAGGCCTCCTCGTTGGCCTTGGACGGCTTGGTGCTGCCGCTGATCTTGCGCACGTATTGCAACGCGGCGGCCTCCACCTCCGCGGTGGTGGCGTGGGGTTCAAAATTGTGGAGGGTCCGGATATTTCGGCACATATCTCCATGCTAAGGGCGGTCTGCCCTTCAGGTCATGGCTGATGCTCGAAAGAACGGACGATTTCATTCCACCGCTGCAGCTCGACAACGGGCGCCACGTTGTCTTCCTGGACGCCACACCGGTCTACCCCGAAGAAGCCTGGCACTTGAAGGATCATCATGACCTGGCGGGGCTTTTTGATCTCTGGGATGAGGACCCACGAGACTTTACGGACAACCGCCTACGGCACGGGCTCGCAGTCGTTCGCGTGGTCCAGCGCTGCCGCGCCGGTGCCGGACGGGGCCCGGAGCTCGTCCAGCCGGACCAGCACCACCCCGCCGACGATCAGCAGCCCGCCGAGGAGCTGGATGGGTCCGGGCAGTTCGCCGAGCAGCAGCCACGCCCAGATGACGGCGAACAGCACCTCGGTGAGCGAGACAAAGGACGCGACTTTCGACCCGAGTGCCCGCGCGGCGACAATTCCGGACACGTACGCCACCACCGTCGCCAGGACCACGAGGCCGCCCAGCGCCACCCACCACGGGGTGACCCAGGGCCCCAGGCGGGTGTCGGCCGTGCTGAAGGCCATCGGCAGCAGCCCGGTTGCCGCGGCAAGCCACATGACGACGGCGCCCACCATGAGCCCGCCGGAGGCCAGCAGGATGGGCGGCAGGGTGTCGTTTTCCTTGGCCGTGATGAAGAAATAGATGGCCAGGCACACCGCGGCCGCGATCCCCCACAGCACCCCGATGAGGTCGACCTTGACGGCTCCGGTGAGGTCAAGGACCAGGATCAGCCCGCCGAGGGACAGGAGAGTGCCGGCAATGGTCAGTGGCCGCGGCCGTTTCCGGCTGGCGGCCCACAGCCAGAGGACGATCAGCACCGGCGCCAGGTACTCCAGCAGCAGGGCGACGCCGACCGAGAGCCGGGATACGGCGTTGAAATAGAACAGCTGGCAGGCGGCGACGCCGATGAATCCGAACAGCAGCACTGTCAGCCAGTTGTCCCGGAGCTGGTGCCAACGCCCGCGCAATGAAGGAATGGCGAAGACGGCCAGAATCAGGGCCGCACCGGTAAGCCGGGCCGTGACGGCCGCCCCGGGAGTCCAGCCCGTTTCCAGGAGCGCCTTGGCGAATGATCCGGAGAGCCCGAACACCGCGGACGAAAACAGGGCGACGCCCAGGCCCGATGCCATGAACCCGGATGGTGCGGCGGCCCGTGTGGTGCTCTGCCTGGCGGCCTGCTTGCCTCCCCGTTTGCCGTCGAGTTTGCTTCCCTGCGGGGTGCCGCCCGGTTCGGAGGCAGACCGCTGGGCGGCAAGGTCTCGAACCGGCGTGGCGACGGGGCGCTGGGGGGCAGACACGGGCATTCTCCTGTCAGGAGTAAAGTAGGGTTATGCTCATGACATTACGCCCCGGCAAGGTAAGGAGTCAAGATGGTTTTTGCCCCTGACACGGAAGTTGCCCTGCGTTCTGTGGTCAACCTCATCAACACCGCGGCCAACGGCGAGGAACATTTGGCCACGGTCAGGGATCTGGATACCTTCCTGGAGGCCGAGGGCTTCACCGGTTCCCGCACCCGGGACGGGGCGGAGCTGGCCAGCGTGCGGCGGCTCCGCGGCGAGCTCGCCGAGCTCTGGCAGGCCGAGGAGTCGGCAGCCGCGGAGACCGTGAACCGGCTGCTCCGGGAGGCCCGGGCGCTGCCCCAGCTGGTCAAGCACGAACCCTGGGACTGGCACCTGCACGCCACCACCCCGGAGGCGCCGCTGGCGGACCGGATGAGCACGGAGGCGGCCATGGCGATCGTGGACGTGATCCGCAGCAAGGAAATGGACCGCCTGCTGGTGTGCGCCGCGGACGACTGCGACGCCGTCGTGCTGGACCTGAGCCGCAACCGTTCGAAGCGCTACTGCGACACGGGAAACTGCGCCAACCGCGCGCACGTGGCCGCGTACCGGGCCCGTAAAGCCGCGTCCTGACGCCGAAGGTGCCGGCGGAGGGCCCCGCGGTGTCGGTCTCCGCTGTCCGGCCGGCCTGTCGGGCCTCACCGTGAGGCCACGCTGCTAGGCCTCGTTGCTAGGCCTGCGGGCCGCCGTCCCGGGAATCGCCGGGGCCGGCCTCGGGCCGGGGCTGCGCTGACGGGCCGCCATGGCCGGAGGGCGTGCGCTTGGAACTGAGGTTGACGCCGGAACCCTTCCCCAGGTCAGCGGGATTCTCCTTGTGGCTCATGGCCAGCATGGCGGCCACCACCAGGATCACAATAAAGGCGATGCCGGCGCCGATGAGCGCCAGATCGAACCGGGGCGAGCGGGCGCTGCCGCCCGAGGCGAAGATCAGGACGCCGAAGAAAACCACCACGGCCCAGAACGCGGAGAACATGAGCGGTCCCTTGACCGAGGTCCGCAGGCTGCGGGGCGCTCCAGGTTTCTGCTGTGCCAACGTGTTTTCCTCCTGCAGCCCGCGCAAATAGCGTGGCTGTCTTGTTACCGCAATTGTTCTACGCCGGGTAGAACCTGTCGGTACTAGTTTACGGCCTCCGCGGAATCGCCCGGAGCATCATGGCGCAGGGTCAGTCCGGACAGCATCCACAGGACTCCGCTGATGATGGCCCCGCCGCCGGCAACGCCGAGGAGGGCGTGCGGGCCGAGGCCGATGAAGAACGGCAGCGCGATCGCAGTGCCCAGTCCGATCACGCCGGAGGCGATCCAGTCACGGGCCAGCACGGACCGGCCGCGGCCACGAATGCCCGCGAACAGCTCCGCGGCGCCGGCCACGCCCAGGCCCAGGGCCGCGATGGTTCCGAAGACGAGCGGGGCGGGGATCAGGGCCACGGCCGCGCCGGCTCCGGCCAAGGCTGCCCCGCCGGCGGAGAGGACCCTGCCAGCGCCTTCCCGCGGGGGGAATCCGGTCTTGGGCACGGTCCAGATCATCACCACACCGGTGGCCAGCAGGTAGAGGCCGCCGGCCCAGCCCATGCCCGATTCTGCCGGCGCCGCCCAGAACACGGTGACCGCGCCAAACACGAGCGCGACGGCCGCCCTGACAAGCACGGGCTTGAAGAGGTCGGCCGCGGCGCGGATGGCAGGGGTCGCGTCAGGCGCTGCGGGAAGAGTCACCCGTCCAGTTTAGTGCGAAGCCGCCGCTTCGCACGCCTGCCGGCGGTGCCTGCCCGCACTCACCGCGCGCCGAGCACCATCCACCGGTCCGTCCGGGCCCGGAGGCCCAGCGTCAGCGCCCGCGCCGCCATGTAGCCGATCGAGAACGCGGCCCACAGCCAGAGCAATCCCGCGCCGGCACCGGCGCCGGAATACAGCACGGCCAACAGCAGCGGCAGGTAGGCAGCGAGGTTGACGACGCCGGCGATCGCCAGGTAACGGGCGTCGCCCGCGCCGATGAGGACGCCGTCCAGGACGAAGACGTACCCGGCCAGCGGCTGCCCGGCGGCGAGCACCCACAGGGCGAGGGTCAGTGCCGCCCGGACTTCGGCGTCGGGCGTGAAGAGGGCGCCCGCCCACGGTGCCGCGGCTGCCAGAAGGATTCCGGTCAGGACACCGAATCCGACCCCCCACCGGGTCATGGTGCGCGTCAGCGCGCGTGCCGCCACCGGCCGGGCAGCGCCGAGTTCCTTGCCGATCAAGGCCTGGGCCGCGATCGCGAGGGCATCGAGGGCGAAAGCGAAGAACGTGAAGATGGTCATGGCCAGCTGATGCGCGGCGAGATTGACCGGCCCCTGGGCGGTGACCACCACCACCGTGGCGAGAATCGCGATCCGCAGGCTGAGCGTGCGCAGCATCAGCCAGGAACCCACCCCGGTCAGGGCCCTGATGCCACGCCAGTCCGGCCGCAGGGACACCCCGTTGTTGCGGGCATTGCGCCGGACGATCAGCACATAGACGGCCGCCATGGCCAACTGCGCGATGCTCGTGCCCACGGCCGAGCCGGTCACGGACCAGCCCAACCCGTAGACGAGGACCAGGTTCAGCGCGATGTTCAGCGTGAAACCCGCGGCGGCGACGATCAGCGGGGTCCGGGTGTCCTGGAGCCCGCGCAGCACCCCGGTGCCCGCGAAGATGAGCAGCATCGCCACGAGGCCGGGCATGGACCCGCGCAGGTAGTCCACGGCAAAGGCATGCACCTCGCCGTCGGCGCCCATCAGGTCCAGGAGCGGCCCCGCGGCCAGGAACCCGGCGACCGCAAGGACGAGCCCGAGCAGCAGCGCCAACCAGATGCCGTCACGCCCGGCGGCGAGGGCTTTGGCCAGCTGGCCGTTGCCGATGGCCCGCGCCACTGCCGGGGTGGTGGAGTACGCGAGGAACACCATCAGTCCGACTGCCGTGTGCAGGACCGCCGATGCCAGCCCGACGCCGGCCAGTTCGGCTACGCCGAGATGGCCCACAATGGCCGAATCCGCGAGCAGGAACAGCGGCTCGGCGATCAGGGCGCCGAAGGCCGGCACTGCCAGGCGCAGGATTTCCCGGCGCTGCCCGGTAGTCGGCGGCGGGGCGGTGGACAGCGGCGGGGAAGGTTGCACGCGTTAACCCTAGCCGGGCCACTGAATCGACCCCGCGCGTCATTTAGTTGACATTTCAACTAAATATCCGGGAGACTGGGACTTGAACGCAACCGAAGCCGCGGCGGCTGAGAGCCGCGACGCCCCCTACTTACGAAACGGTATTTCCCATGAACCAGCCCGCCCTGACCACCTCCGCCCGAACTATCCTGCGCGTCATCGCCGGCTTCCTTTTCGCCGCCCACGGCTGGCAGAAGTTCAACGAATTCACGATCGCGGGCACCCAGGCCGCCTTCACCCAGATGGGTGTTCCGGCAGCCCAGGCGGTGGCTCCCGTCGTCGCGACCCTCGAGCTCGTCGGCGGTGCCGCGCTGATCCTGGGCGTGCTCACCCGCGTGTTTGCGGTCCTTCTCGCACTGGACATGCTCGGCGCCCTGTTCATGGTCCACGCCTCCGCCGGCGTCTTCGTCGCAACCGGCGGCTATGAACTCGTCCTGATCCTGGCGGCCGCCGCCGCAGCCGTGGCCCTCGTCGGTGCGGGCAAGTTCTCCGCCGACCGCGCCCTCTTCGGCCGCGCCGACTCGAAGCTCCGCGTCCTGGCCTAAGGCATCCACGGCCTAGCTCACGGCCTGGAGCGCGCGACGACGGGCGGTCACCTTTTGGTGGCCGCCCGCCGTCGTGTGTCTCCAGGGTCATGGCCTGGTTATGGCGTGCCGGACAGCCATTGTGTCGCCGGCCGGCGGCGCCTGCCGGGCCAATCAGTAAACTCACATTATGAGCGAGAATGCGCCCAATTCCGTGACCCTGCGCTTCCTGGCGGCGCCCACCGATGTCGGCCACAGCGGCTCGGTCGACGCCGGCACCGTGCTCGAGTGGGTGGACAAGGCGGCCTATGCCGCCGCCGTCGGCTGGGCAAAGTCCTACTGCGTGACGGCCTACGTGGGGAACATCCACTTCGCGGACCCGGTCAACAGCGGCGACATGGTGGAGGTCGAGGCCACGATCGTGTACACCGGGCGGTCCTCGATGCATATCCGCACCGTGGTGTCCTCGGGCGATCCGAAGGGCGGGCCCGCCACCATGCGCAGCCAGTGCATCGTGATCTTCGTCGCCGTGGGCGCGGACGGCAAGCCCATACCGGTGCCGCAGTTCGTCCCTGAGACGCCGGATGAAATCGAACAGCGGGACCACGCGCTGGCCCGGATCAAGGTCCGCGAGGACATCGTGGAGGCCATGAGCGGACAGGAATATACCGACGCCGGCACGGCCGAGCGCGTGGTGCTGCGGTTCATGGCCGCGCCCACGGACGTGAACTGGGGCGGCAAGGTGCACGGCGGCATCGTCATGAAGTGGATCGACGAGGCTGCGTACGTCTGCGCCTCCCGCTACTGCGGCAAGGACACCGTGGCCGTATTCTCCGGCGGTGTGCGGTTCTACCGGCCGCTGCTGATCGGCCACGTCGTAGAGGTGGAGGCCCGGCTGGTCTACACCGGCACCAAGGGCATGCACATCGCCGTCCACGTCCGGTCCGGAGACCCCAAGGGGCGAGAGCTGAACCTGACCACATACTGCCTGACGGTCATGGTCGCCCGCGACGAGACCGGCACCTCGGTCCCGATCCCGCAGTGGGTGCCGGTGTCAGCGGAAGATATCCGGCTCCACGCCCACGCCCGCGAACTGCTGGAAATCCGCGGCCGGGCCCCGGGGAACCGGCTGCCCAACCACCTGCTCGCGGCCGGCGACCGCTAGGGCCGGGCGGGGCTAGAAGCCGCCGCCACCGCCGGCGTCGGCGGCCATGTTGGCAAACCGCGAGTAGTGGCCCTGGAAGGCCACCACAATGTCTTTTGTGGGGCCGTTACGGTGCTTGGCGATCAGGATGTCCGCCTCGCCGGCGCGCGGGGACTCCTTGTCATAGACGTCTTCGCGGTGCAGCAGGATCACCATGTCGGCATCCTGCTCGATGGAGCCGGATTCGCGCAGGTCCGAGACCATGGGGCGTTTGTCCTGGCGCTGCTCGGAGCCACGGTTCAGCTGCGACAGCGCAATCACCGGCACCTGGAGTTCTTTGGCCAGGAGCTTCAGGGCACGGGAGAACTCGGAGACTTCCTGCTGGCGGGATTCCACTTTCTTGCCCGAGCTCATGAGCTGCAGGTAGTCCAGGATCACCAGTTTGAGGTCATGCTGCTGCTTCAGGCGCCGGCACTTGGCCCGGATCTCCATCAGCGACATGTTGGGGCTGTCATCGATGAACAGCGGCGCATCGTTCATCCGGCCCATGGTGGTGGCAATCTTGGACCACTGCTCGTCCTTGATGGTGCCCTTGCGGAGGTCCTGGAGGCCGATCGTGGCCTCGGCGGACAGCAGGCGCATGGCGATCTCGTTGCGGCCCATTTCGAGGGAAAACATGACGGTCGCGAGGTTGTTCTTGATGGCGGCCGAGCGGGCGAAGTCCAGAGCGAACGTGGACTTGCCGACGGCCGGGCGGGCGGCGATGACGATCATCTGGCCGGGATGCAGGCCGTGGGTGAGTTCATCGAGCTCGTAGAAGCCGGTGGGGACACCCACCATGCCCTCGCCGCGGTGGCCGGAGGCCTCGATCTCGTCCACGGTGGATTCCATGACGTCCTTGAGGACCACATAGTCCTCGGCGGTCCGGCGTTCGGCGACGGCGTAGACCTCGGCCTGGGCCTGGTTGACCAGGTCTTCTACCTCGCCGTCCTGTCCGTAGCCGAGCTGGACGATCTTGGTGCCGGCGTTGACCAGGCGGCGCAGCACCGCGCGTTCGCCCACGATTTCAGCGTAGTAACCGGCGTTGGCCGCCGTGGGGACGGTCTGGATGAGTTCGTGCAGGTAGGCGGGTCCGCCGATCCTGTTGATTTCGCCGCGCTTGGTCAGCTCGTCCGAGACGGTGACGGCGTCCGCGGGCTCGCCGCGGCCATAGAGGTCGATGATGGCCTCGTAGATGGTTTCGTGCGCCGGACGGTAGAAGTCCTGGCCACGCAGGATCTCGACGACGTCGGCGATGGCGTCCTTGGACAGCATCATGCCGCCCAGGACTGACTGCTCCGCGGGGATGTCCTGCGGAGGCTTGCGGCTGCCCTCGGCTCCCCGCGTACCCTCGACTGAGTCCAGATGCGTAACTGACAAAACTGCCGTCCTTCATTGTGTGCCGCGGCGGATGTCCGTTCGCCGCGGCGCGTAAGCACTGCGCCTTATGCCCAATGCCCTCGTACCAGTGCCTTAAGGCCAAGCGCCGAACTGCTGTGATGCGGGCTGCAAAACCCGGCACATGCCGGCCGCTCTATTCTTACCAGTCAGCTCCGACAGTTCGCGCCGGCCCAGCGACCGCCGTTATCCACAGTGCTGGTGCGGCCGCAGGGCACCGGATCCCGGAGTCGGTGTCCTGGCGGGCACCATCCGGCGACCGCAGGTTTTCCGCTTCCCTCGCCCGATATCCTGCTACGTTATCCGCCGCCGGGGCAGGCACCAACCCGGCCGCCCCGCTGCCCTGTGGATAACCTGTGCACTAGTGCCTGATGCTTGTGCACACTCTGTGGGTAGAGCTGTGGATAGAAAAAATGTTAAGCCTGTAATCAGCGCTTGACCTGCGGAAATGTTGCATTTATCTTGTGGACACAAAACAATTTCCGCCAAGCTTCATCCACAGCCTGCACCTTGGGGCTGGGGATACGATGCGGCAGAGGAGGCCACATTTGCAGCCCGATACGCGCATTTTGTGACCGGATTCATTCCCGCCGAGCCGAATTGACGCCAGCAGCGGCGCACTGTACGCAAGGTGCGGAACATGCTGTGGATAACCGCAATCTGGCATAAGCTCTAATCATGGGCGATGTACTGATAGTCATGTTGCCTGCCCTTATCCTCGCGACGGTGCTCTGGGCGGCGGTCACGGCGTTGAAGCCGCGGAACCACGGCATCTCAGAGGCCGAGCGCTACCAGCAGGAACTGGCGCTCAAGTCCCAGGCCCACTACGCGGCGCAGGTCCGGGCTGCCGAGGCCTCCCGCGCCCGGATTGAAGCGACCACGCGCCCCAGCCAGAACTCCCAGCAGCAGTCGCAGCAGGCCGACCACGCCCGCTCCGCCCTGTTGGGCCGGGACAGCTCCGGCCACCAGGATGCGTTGTCCGCCATTGGACACCTGAACCCACAGCTCCTCTTGCAGCTCCAGTCACTGGCCCACGACGGCCACAAGACGAAGGCCGTCCGGCTGCTGCGGCAATCGACCCGCTCGGACCTGAAGACCGCAAAGAATTACGTAGATCGGCTCTAGCACATGGACTCCCTGCTCATTCCCGTACTGATCCTGGTGCTCGTGGCCGCCGCCGTACTGCTGGCGGTACGGGCGTGGAGCCGCCGCGGCGAACGCACCAGGCCGGTACCAGCGCCGCAGCCGGACCCCAACTCCGCGGAGCTGGCCCGGACGGCGGCCGCCAGGCTCACCGAGGAGCAGCACCGGCAGCTCTACGCGCTGATCGCGCAGGGGCAGGCCATGGCCGCCATCAAGGTCTACCTCGAGGCCACAGGCGAGGGCCTCCGGGCGTCCCGCGACGCCGTCGCGGCGCTGGCAGCCCACCCCCAGCCCTTCCGCGCCCCTGAGCCGGCGCCGGCGGCCATTCCGGACGACGACGACGTGCCGCAGCGGTTCTCGTACCGTTACCGCGCGATCGCCAGCAAGGGCGATGTCACCCGCGAGGTGAGCAGCAACATGCTCAATGATGAGATCTACGGGAGGATCCGCACCCTGGCCAAGAGCGGCGACACCGAGGCCGCAGCGACCGCCCTGACCCGCCACTCGGATATTTCCATGAAACAGGCCCGGGAATTCATCGCACTGCTCGGCGACTGAACCCCGCTGGCCCACGCCCGCTCCGGGGCCACCCGCACGGCCGGCGACCCGGCAGGGCTAGAAGTCGAACAAGTCCCCCAGCCAGCCTTCCTTCTTCTTCGGACGGCGGCGGTCATCGTACCGCGGCTGCTCATACCTCGACTGGTCGGGACGCGGACGGTCGCGGCGGTCATCGTACCGGCGCTCGTCATAGCGGCGGTCATCCGGACGCCGGTCGTCCCGGCGCGGGTCGAGGTTGTACAGCGGCGGCGGAATATGGCCAGCCGCCGCAGGTGAAAACTCAGCAGGTGGAAACGCAGGTGGGACCGCTGCCGGCGGGACTGGTGCGGCGGGGACGCCGGCTTTCGGGCCCAACGACTCCGCCGCACGGTCGATGATCTTGTCCAGCTCTCCCCGGTCCAGCCACACCCCGCGGCATTGGGGGCAATAGTCGATCTCCACGCCGCTGCGTTCACTCATGATCAGGTCAATAGAATCCACGGGACACTTCATGTCCCGGACAACGAGCGGGCGGCCGAAAAGGTTCGGACGGCGCTGCGGGCCCGGAAGCCCGGCGCCGGGCAGACCTACCGCTGGGCAGCGATCCCGGCCAGCAGCTGCTCAAACGGCAGGGACTCCAGCGCGGCCGGCTTCTGCTGCGGCCCTGAGTCCTGCAGCAGGGCGACAAACTCCCCCGCTGCCCTGTCCACACGCACCGACAGCGGCGAGCCGCCGTCGTCGTTGTTTCCCCAGTCCTGCGGCCCGGCGAAAACCGCGGTGGCGGCGATCCGGGTGCGCAGGTAGGTGAACAGCGGCCGCATCGCGAAGTCCAGCACCATCTGGTGCCGGTCCGTGCCGGCGGTGGCCCCGATCAGCACGGCCTTGCCTTCGAGCGCCTTGGGATCGAGCACGTCGATGAAGGACTTGAAAAGCCCGCTGTAGGACGCGCTGAACACGGGGCTGACGGCGATCAGGCCATCAGAGGCCTCGACGCCGGCGATTACTTCGGCGAGCCGCGGAGCCGCATACCCGGTGACAAAGTTGTTGGCGATGTCCACGGCGAGGTCCCGCAACTCCAAGACCTCGATGTCCACGGCGTAGCCGGCCGCGGCAAGCTGCCGCTCGACCGAGGCCGCCAGCTGGTCCGCGAGCAGGCGGCTTGAGGAGGGGACGCCGAGTCCGGCGGAGATAACGGTGATACGGCGGGTTTCCACGGAGTGCTCCTAAGTTGAATCCTGGTCAGCAACGCGACTACATGCGTTTGCATCTACCTCTAGAAGCTCCGGGCAAGGGGATTTATTCCCGGCCACCCTCCCCGCCTGACAGGAATCCCGCGCTCTGCAAGACTGCCCTCATGGCTGAAAACATAACGCAGGCAACCGGCGCGTCGGTTCAGGAGTTCCTGGCCGCCGTCGAGCATCCGGTCCGGCGCGCCGACGGATTCCGCCTGCTGGCGCTGATGTCCGAAATAACGGGCGAACCGGCGCAAATGTGGGGTCCGACGATTGTGGGCTTCGGCCGCTACCACTACAAATACGCGAGCGGCAGGGAGGGCGATGCCGCGGAGGTCGGCTTCTCGCCCAGGAACTCCAGCCTGTCGCTCTACGGCCTGACCTATGGGCCGGAGGCCGCCGAACTCCTCGGCCGGCTGGGCAGGCACAAGCTCGGCACCGGCTGCCTGTACGTCAACAAGCTCGACGACGTCGACGAGGCCGTGCTCACCGAACTGGTCCGGCTCGGCTACTGGCATGTCACCACGGCGCTGCGCCACGACTAAGGGGATCCGCCCCGCCAAAGCAACGCGGGGTCACCTGCGGCCCATGACGCCGTCCAACATGGACCGGGTTAAAGCGGAAGGCCCCCGCCTTCGGTCCTCAGAGAGGTCCGGAGGCGGGGGCCTTCCAGCAGTTCAGGACTGCAGCCGGTGAGGGCTACTTGCCTGCGACTACGTCGAGTTCGATCACAGCGGAAACGTCGTCGTGCAGACGGACGTTTGCCTGGTAGGAACCGGTCGACTTGATGTGTGCCGGCAGTTCAACCTTGCGCTTGTCGATGCGGCCCAGGCCTGCGGCCTCAACAGCGTCGGCCACGTCGCCCTGCTTGACGGTGCCGAACAGGCGTCCGGTTGCGCCAGCCTTGACGACCAGCTTGACCGGCTTGGCGGAGAGTGCAGCAGCCTGCTTCTGAGCATCTTCCAGGGAAGCGTGCTCGCGGGCAACGCGGGCAGCCTTGATGGACTCAACCTGCTTCTCGCCACCCTTGGACCAGGTCAGGGCGAAGTTGCGGGGCAGCAGGTAGTTACGTGCGTAACCGTCCTTGACCTCGACAACGTCGCCAGCAGCACCGAGACYGGTTACTTCGTGGGTCAGAATGAGCTTTGCCATTTTAGTTAATCCCTTCCTTAGCCGCGGCCAGCGCCGGAGTAAGGCAGCAGAGCAACTTCGCGGGCGTTCTTGATTGCCTGGGCGATCTTGCGCTGTTCCTGCACCGTGACGCCAGTGACGCGACGGGCGCGGATCTTTCCGCGGTCGGAGATGAACTTGCGCAGCAATGCTACGTCCTTGTAGTCGATGACAGTGATGTCAGCGGCCTTCAAGGGGTTGGACTTTGGTTTGGGCTTACGGAGTTCAGCCTTAGCCATCGTGGAGCTCCTATTCGATGGAGCCCGTGGATATTGATCCACGGGATGGTGGTGATCCGGCGCAGTTTGCACCAGGCCGCCTTGCGGCGGCCAGTCGGTTTTCGTTGCCGGACCTTAGATGTTGTTTAGAAGGGAGGTTCGGAATCCGGGCCGTTGCCCCAGCCGCCGCCCGCATTGCTGACCCCGGGCGTGGCCCACGGGTCTTCCTGCGCGGCGGGCTGGTTGCCGCCCCAGGTCCCACCGGTGTTGCCGCCCTGGTTTGCACCCTGGCCGCCACCGAATCCACCGCCGCTGTTGCCGCCGCCGAAGCCACCCTGACCACCCTGACCGCCGGAGCGCTGGGTGCGGTTGACCTTGGCGTTGGCGTAGCGCAGGCTCGGGCCGATTTCGTCGACCTCAAGCTCGATAACGGTGCGCTTCTCGCCTTCTTTTGTTTCGTAGGAACGGCTCTTCAAGCGGCCGGAGACGATAACGCGCATGCCCTTTGTCAGGGACTCGGCGACGTTTTCGGCTGCTTCGCGCCAGACCGACGCGCGGAGGAACAGGGTTTCCCCGTCCTTCCACTCATTGGACTGCCGGTCGAAGGTGCGGGGAGTAGAAGCGATGGTGAAATTCGCTACGGCCGAACCGGACGGTGTGAACCTGAGTTCGGGGTCATTGGTGAGGTTACCGATAACCGTGATAGTGGTTTCGCCTGCCATCTACTGCCTCCTTGTGCGTTCCTGCGGGGATAAAGATTGAAGGTTGGCTGCTGAATTACTCAGCAACAACTTTCTGCTCTTCGGGGCGGGTGATCTTGGTGCGCATGATGGTCTCGTTGAGACTCAGCTGGCGGTCAAGTTCCTTGGCGGTAGCCGGCTCGGCGGTGAAGTTCACCACGGCGTAGATACCTTCGGACTTCTTCTGGATTTCGTAAGCCAGGCGACGACGGCCCCAGATGTCAACCTTTTCGATGGTTCCACCATCGTTGGTGATGACGTTCAGGAACTTCTGAAGCGACGGCTCAACGGCACGCTCTTCGACCTCGGGGTCGATGATTACCATCAATTCGTAAGGACGCATATGTGAACCCACCTCCTTTGGGCTAAGCGGTTACGGCATTTCCGTAACAGGAGGTTCATTTGCGGTGTCATGCAATGCCCGGCCGCCGGAACGGAGGCAGGGCGCAGCACAGACTTCAATAGCTTAGTGCATGCGGGCCGGAATCCGCGATTCCGTGCCTCCACCGTACGGCCCCGCGGCCTGGCCGGGAAGAGCGCCGGCGGGCATGTGGATAACCGCCACACGGCCAGCGGTCAGTCGGGGGGCGCATCGGCTGTGCCATGATCTGAAAATGCACACCAACCCCTCGTCAGCCGTGCCGCCGCCGCTCCGCCGCAGCCGTCTCCGCTTCGCCGCCATGGTGCTGTTGGGGCTGCTCGCCGCCGGGGCGGCAGGAATGTCAGGGCACTGGGTGCAGGCTCCCACGATTGGCTGGTGCGCCGCCGCCTTGACCTACGTCGTCTGGGTCTGGCTGGTTATCGGCCGCCTCGACCCTGCGGACACCCGGTTGCACGCCACAACGGAAGACCCGGCCCGGAGCACGACGGACCTGCTTATCCTGGCCGCCAACGCCGCCAGCCTGGCGGCGGCGGGAGCGGTCATCGTGGATTCGCACAACAACACTGACACCCTCTCCAGGATTGCCGGCGGGCTGCTCGCGGTAGTCTCGGTGGCGCTGTCCTGGACCCTGGTCCAGACGCTGTTCACACTGCGGTACGCGGAGCTGTACTACGGCACGGGCACGAGGGCAGGCTCCCGGGTGGGCGGCATCGACTTCAACCAGAGCAGCCCGCCGCAGTACACAGATTTCGCCTACTTAGCCACAAGTCTGGGCATGACATACCAGGTATCGGACACCGCGCTGCAGAACCATGGCATCCGGGCCGAGGCCCTCAAGCACAGCCTGCTCTCGTACCTCTTTGGGACCATCATTCTGGCAACCACCATCAACCTCGTAGTCGGCGTCGCCGCGTAGGGCGCCGCAAGCGTCAGGCCGCCGTCCGGAAGAACGTCCGGGTCACCGCGGCCAGCCGGTGCGGGTCCTCGACGCCGCAGAGCTCGCGTGCCGAGTGCATCGACAGCAGGGCGACGCCGACGTCGACCGTCCGGATTCCCAGCCGGGTGGCGGTCAGCGGGCCGATCGTCGACCCGCACGGCATCACGTTGTTGGAGACGAATTCCTGGTAAGGAATACCGGCGTCGGTGCACAGCCGGGCCCAGAGGGCGGCGCCGGCGGCGTCGGTGGCATAGCGCTGGTTGGCATTGATCTTCAGCAGCGGGCCACCGTTGAGGACCGGCCGGTTGGCGGGATCGTGCCGCTCGGGATAGTTCGGGTGCACGGCGTGGCCGGCGTCCGCGGAGACGCAGAACGACGCCGCGAAGGCCTGCCGCCGTTGGCTTGCAGAGGCGCCGAGTCCGTCCGAGATCCGCACGAGGACATCTTCGAGGATGGGTCCGCACGCCCCGGAGCGGGACGCCGAGCCGATTTCCTCGTGGTCGAAGGCGGCCAACACGGCAATCGGCGCACCGTCCGGCACGGGCGTGCCGGCGTGCGCCACCAGCGCCGTGAGCCCGGCGTGCGTCGCGGAGAGGTTGTCGAGCCGGCCGGAGGCGAAGAATTCGCCCCTGGCGCCGAACACCGCCGGGGCCTGGGTGTCTGCGATGACGACGTCGTACCCGCCGATCTGCGCCGGATCCACCTCGGCATCGGCAACGCGGTCCGCGAGGAGTCCGAGCAGGTCCTCGCCGGCTGGGTCGCCCAGGCCAAAGACCGGATTCATGTGCTGCTGCTTGTCCAGGGCCAGGCCCTCATTGACGGCCCGGTCCAGGTGGATGGCGAGCTGCGGGAAGCGCAGCAGCGGGCCGGTGGCCGTGAGGTGCTGCGTGCCGTCGCGCATGACGAGCCGGCCGGCGAGCTGGAGTTCGCGGTCCAGCCAGGAGTTCAGGAGGGGTCCGCCATAGACCTCGACGCCGGCCTGCAGCCAGCCGAACTTGCCGGTGGTGGGCTTCGGCTTGAGTTTGAAGGAGGGCGAGTCCGTGTGCGCGCCAAGGATGTTGAAACCGGTGGTCGGTCCGGCGCCTGCCGGCACCACCCAGGCGATGAGGGCGCCGTCGCGGATCACGTAGAACTTGCCGGCGGCGGCGGCGGCCGCGGGCTCCGGCCAGGGCTGCAGTTCGTCCAGACCGGTGAAGCCCGCCGTGTCCAGCCGGCGCGCGGCCTCGTGGACGGCGTGGAAGCTCGACGGCGACGCGCTGACGTACGCGCCGAGGTCCTGGATGTGCTCTGCGGCAGTGCTCGGTGTGGGCATGGCTCCGAGTCTAGCCCGGCACGCACGGGCCCCGGGGGCCGGGGTGCCGGGCGACGCCGCGCCTAGACGGTGACGTTGAGACCGGCGGCGTAGCCCGCGGCCACCGAGCCGCTGATGGTGGCCAGCTGGTAGATGCCGCCGTCGTTGCCGAACACGTTGTCGGACTTCAGCGTGGTGCGGGGGAAGTTCTGCGCGCTGGATTCGTACCCGGCCGACGCGTAAACCTGCTTGCACGCGGCCTCGGTCAGCGCGATCTGTGACACCGCCAGGACCTGGCCGGCCGCCGTCGCATTGTTCATGGACTCGAACACTTCGAAGTGGATATGCGGCCAGCGGCCGTTGTAGGCGCCGGGGTAGATGGTCTTGAACGTCACCTGGCCGTTCGCGTCGGCCTCCTGGACGCCGCGGAGGTAGTTCTCGTTCTGAAGCCCGGAATCGTACATGGAGTATTTGCCCTCGCGGTCACAGTGCCAGGCGTACACCGCGGCACCGGCCAGCGGGGTGCAGCCGTTGGCGTTGTCGAGAAGGGTCAGCGTGAGGGTCAGCGGTACGCCCTCGGCTGTGCTGGTGGAGGTCCCGAAGCTGGATGTGATGTCGTGACGGACCACGCCGGATGCCTCGAGGACGTTGGGTCCGTTGGAACCGTCACCGGGGTAGGGGCCGGCGGTTTCCTGCGGGATTTCGACCCCGCACTCGGCGATCGCCCGGGTCAGCGTCGGAGTGGCCGAGGCCGACGTCGCCGCGGCCGAGGGCGCAGGGACTGTTGCCGCCGGGGTCCCCGCGGCCGACGTCGAACTGCCACTGGTGCCGCTGGTGCCGCCCGGGCTGCAGGCCGCAAGGGCTGCCGCCGTTCCCGCGCCGAGGAACATGCCCAGCGATCGGCGGCTGACGAGGGTGGAGATCGAATTCCAGGCCGCGGTCGTGGTTGGGGTGCGGCTCGTGCGGGGGCTGCGGCATTTTTGTCATGACCCCATCGAACCCGGCAGCGCTATGGGCTGGCTAGTCCCTTCCTGTGACGCGGCTGTGCTCCGGCACGCAGGCACATGCCCTCCCCTCGGCCCGGGGACTGGGCATGTCCCCCCGGCACGCATGGATATGCCCTCCCCTCGCGCCGGGCAGTGGACATGATGGCGCTATGTCCAGTGGTGGGCGCAGGGGGAGGGCATGTCCGGCGGTTCGGGACCGCCGCGGGGGCTTTCCGGGGCTACGACACCGGGCGGGCGCCCACCGTGGCGTCTTCAGCGCCAGGCTCGGCGTCAACCGGGGTGGCGTCGGCAGGAGCCTCGCCGGCACCTGTTGCGGGAACAGCGGCCTTGGCACCGTTCCTGCGGTAGCGGATGACCCCGATCCCCACGACGACGGCGGCGAGAGCCAGCGAGAGCAGCAGCGATTCCCGTGTGGATTCCAGGATCACCATGCCGATCAGCAGGGCCACGATGCTCACGATCGACACCCAGGTCAGGTACGGGAAGAGCCACATTTTCAGCTGGAGGTCCTTGGCGGCGGCGCCCATGCGGCGGCGCAGGATCAGCTGGGAGGTCGCGATGACGAGCCACACGAACAGCGCGATGGCGCCGGAGGTGTTGACCAGGAACAGGAAGACCGTGTCCGGGGCGACGTAGTTCAGTCCGACGGTGACGAAGCCGACCACGGTGGAGGCCAGTACCGCGGCAGCGGGCACGCCGCGCTTGGAAATCCGCATCCACGACTTGGGGGCGTCGCCGCGGCGGGACAGCGAGAACAGCATGCGGCTGGCGGTGTAGAGCCCGGAGTTCAGGCAGGAGAGCACCGAGGTTAGGACCACAATGTCCATGATGGTTCCGGCGCCGGGGATGCCGAACAGCTCAATGACGGCGACGTAGGGGCTCTTGGCGACGGAAGCGGAGTTCCAGGGCAGCAGGGTGACCACAATGGCGATGGAGCCGATGTAGAACACGAGGATGCGCCAGACGGTGGACTTCACGGCCTTCTTGACCGCATCGACCGGGTTCTCGGATTCGCCGGCGGCGATGGTGGCAATTTCCGCGCCGAAGAACGAGAACACCACCACGAGGATGCCGGCCAGGACGGCGCCGGGGCCGTTGGGCATGAACCCGCCGTTGCCGATCAGGTTGTCCAGGCCGGGCGCCGGAACGCCGGGGATGAGGCCCAGGATGGCGGCGACGCCGAAGAGCAGGAAGAGCACGATTGCCGCGACCTTGATGGAAGCGAACCAGAACTCGAATTCGCCGAACGACTTAACGGACCCGAGGTTGGTCAGCGTCAGCAGCACCATCAGGGCAAGCGCCCACACCCACTGGTCAATGCCGGGGACCCAGCGGTGCATGATCGCTGCCCCAGCCGTTGCCTCGATGCCGAGGACAATGATCCAGAACCATGCGTAGAGCCAGCCGATGCTGAACCCGGCCCAGCGGCCCAGGGCCTTGTCCGCGTAGGTGGAAAATGAGCCGGTTTCCGGGTTGGCCGCGGCCATCTCGCCCAGCATCCGCATGACGAGGATGACGACGAGTCCCGCCGCGGCATAGGCAACCAGGATGCCGGGGCCGGCCTGCTGGATCGCCGCACCCGAACCGACAAACAGTCCGGCGCCGATCACGCCGGCGATGGCAATCATGGACAGATGCCTGGGTTTCAGGGATTTTGAAAGCTGCTGGTCAGCGGGCATGGAAGCGCCGTCCTTCGTGGGGGGTTCAGGCCCGCTCGTTGCCGGCACGGAATCGAATCCATGCTGTGCGGCGGACCACAATGTCGTTTCACACTAGACCGCGCGGCGGACCGTCCGTCTTGTGCAGTCCCACAAATGACGGCGCGTCAGACCGGGCCATCACCCAACGCGAGGGCCAGGGAGTCAACCAAAGTTGCCTCACGGGCAATTCGGCAATGTGCCTGAAACCACTGCTTCAGGTACTACCTGCCGGTAACCTGCCTTGCGGCGGCCGGGGGGCGGCCGTCAGTAGTCCGCGTTGCTGGGCACCACGAGGCCGGTCTCATATGCGTACACCACGGCCTGGACGCGGTCGCGGAGGTGGAGCTTGGTCAGGATCCGGCGCACATGCGTCTTGACGGTGGCCTCGGACAGGAAGTACCGGTGCGCGATTTCGGCGTTGGAGAGTCCCTCCGCCATCGCCCCGAGCATCTCGTTTTCGCGGGGTGTCAGGTCCTCCAGCAACGGATCCCGCGCCGGGCGTGCGGGGCTGCCGGCCTGCTGGCCGCCCTCGTCCGCCCCGGCGTGCTGGCCGGCGGCGCCGCCTGTCCCTGCAGGATCCATGCCGCCGGCACCACGGACATAGGTCTCCAGCAGCCGCTGCGTAACACGGGGTGCCACCACGGCGTCGCCGCTGGCCACCACCCGCACCGCGCTGACCAGTTCTGCCGGCGCCACGTCCTTGAGCAGGAACGCAGAGGCCCCTGCCCGCAGTGCTGCAAAGGCGTATTCATCGAGGTCAAAGGTGGTCAGGATGATGATTTTGGCGTCGGAGCCCGAGGCGGCGATCGCCCGGGTGGCCTCGATCCCGTCCAGCACCGGCATCCGCACATCCATCAGGACGACGTCGGGCGCGAGCTCCCAGACGTGGCGGACCGCTTCGGCGCCGTTGGACGCCTCGCCCACGATGCACAAATCGTCTTCACCCTCCAGGATGAGGCGGAAACCCATCCGAAGCAGCGGCTGGTCATCCACCAGCAGGACGCGTACCGGCGTGTTGTCGGACATTGTTCCCCCTTGATTCCATGGCATTCTCGCCGTTGCAGTTCAGTTCCGCGTGCACGCGCCAGCCGCGGTCACCGGCGCGCCCGGCGTACACGGTGCCAGCGTAGATCCTGGCCCGCTCCCGCATCCCGGCGATTCCATGCCCGGTGCCGAAGGAGTCCAGTGCGTCAGGCTTCGCCTGCGCGCCGGTCCCGGGAGCCCCCGGGTCAACGGTGCCCCTGCCGTCGTCGAGCACTTCAATGGTGACGCGGGAGCCGTTCCGGACAATGCTGACCTCCACCCGGCTGAGCGCGCGGCCGTAGCGCAGCACGTTGGTCAGCGACTCCTGCACAATTCTGTAGACGGTCAGCTGAAACGCCGCATCGTCGGGCAGGGACGGGCCGGTGTGCGTGTAGTGCAGCGGCAGTCCCGCGGTGCGGAAGCCCTCGAGCAGTTTGGCCAGGCTGCCCCCGGCCACCAGCGGCTCGCGCGGGGCATGTCCCGTGGCGGCGTCCTCGCGCAGCACGCCAAGGACGCGCCGCATGTCGGCCAGCGCGGTGCGTCCGGTCCGGGAGAGTTCGGCCAGGACGCCGGCGGCGCGCTCCGGATCCTTCTTGACCACGACGGAGGCGCCGTCCGACAGGCTGATCATGACCGTCAGCGAGTGCGCCACGACGTCGTGCATTTCGCGCGCGATCCGGTTCCGTTCCGTGACCGAGCCCAGCTGCTGGGCCCGGGCGGCCCAGGCCGCGATCTCGTGCTCGTGCTCGCGCCGCTGCCGCACCGAGATCCCGATCCCCGTGGCGATCACATTCGAGAGCGCGATGCCGATGCCCGCCGCGATGCCCGTCAGCAGCTGGAAATTCTCCGGTGTGCGGACGGCCATGTCCGGGAGCCGGCCGTCCAGCGGGCCGACGGCCAGCAGGAAGTACAGGAGCAGCAGCGGGGCGGTGGTCAGGGCCAGGGCGGCGAGGGCGAACCGCCGGGTGCGGACGACGGCGACGGCGTACAGCGAAAACCAGAGCCCGGCGGAGACGTTGGACCCCCAGGGATGCAGGAAGGTGACCGCCAGTTCCAGGGCCCCCACAACCGCCGCCACCCGCACCGGATACGCCCGCCGGAAGAGCAGGACCGGCGCGGCCGCGGCGAGCAAAACGGCCACCGGCCAGTCGCCGTGGATGACCGATTCGACCGCCGTGGGCGTGACCAGGACCAGATAGCAGAGCACCACCAGGACGTCCATGACCCGAGGATTGGCCAGCAGGTAGCGCCGGAGCCGGCCGCGGCGGCGGGCCGTGAGTTCAGCAAGGGACGCGTCGGCCGGTCCGGCCGGCGCGTCCCTGACAGGTACCGCATCGATCATGCTCTGAGCCTAGACTCTGGGGCCCGTGGCGCCGGCCTAGACGTCCCGCCTCTTGAGCAGGACGGCGGCCAGGAGCACCGGGATGACAACCCAGGCGCCCAGCACCAGGGCGGCCTGCCAGGCTTCGAGGGTGTCCGGGAGGTGCTCCACCGCGGTCAGCGGATCCACGGTGTTGCCGGGCAGGTACTTGCGGGCCTCCACGAAGAAGTCGCCCGGAATGAGCTGGAAGGCGATGGGTGCCACGAAGAACAGGCCCACCAGGCTCATGATGCCGCCCGCCGAGTTGCGGATCAGCGTGCCCAGCGCCATGCCGATGGCCGCGACCGCCGCCACGTAAACGCTGTTGACAAGGAGCAGCTTGACCGACTGCGGGCTGCCCAGGTCCAGGCCCAGGCCGTAGTTGTCCAGGATCGGCACGGATACGAATCCGGCGGCCAGGGTGGATGCGGCGGTGACGACGAAGGAGGTCACCACCACCACCACGAGCTTGGCCGCGAAGGCGGGGATGCGTTTGGGCACCGCCGCGAACGTGGACCGGGCCATGCCCGTGGTGAACTCGGAGCTCATCAGCAGCACGCCGAGGGAGCCCAGGATCAGCTGGGCGAACGCGATGCCGGAGGTGGGCACGCTGACGGCGATGTCGCCGCCCTGGGCCGCGAGCCTGGCGCCGACCTCCGGGTCCCGGGCCGCGGCCTCGGAGAACTGGCCCGTCCCCCAGGCCGAAAGCGCCCCGAACCCCACCATGACCACCACTGTGGAGCCAAGCAGGATCAAAGTGGAGAGCAGGGTGCGGAACTTGATGAATTCGGAGTTGAGGACCCGCAGGAAGCTGGGGCCGGGACCGGAACTGCTGCCGTTCCCGGACCGCTGTGCGTCGGCGCCGCGGCGCGAGGGCGTGGATTCAACGGTTGTGGAGCTCATGGCTTAGTTGCCTCCGGCTTCGACGGGAACGGCGCCCGTGGTGATCAGCGAGTGGTATTCGACTTCATCCTTGGTCAGTTCCATGTAGGCCTCCTCGAGGCTGGCCTGCAGCGGGGTGAGTTCGTAGATCATGACGTGGTTCTCCAGCGCCGCAGTGGCGATCTGGCGCGGGTCCAGGCCTGTGACTTCGAGGAGTTCGCGCTCTTGGACCTCCACCGAGACCCCGGTCCCGGCCAGCAGCTGCATGAGCCGGTCCGGCTGGTCGGTGCGGACCCGCGTCCGGCCCTGGCCCTTGCCGGTGATGATCTCCTGGATCGGGGCGTCCGCAATGATCCTCCCGCGGCCGATCACGATCAGGTGGTCCGCCGTGACGGCCATCTCGCTCATGAGGTGGCTGGAGAGGAAGACCGTGCGGCCCTCGGAGGCCAGGTACTTCACCAGGTTGCGGACCCACACCACGCCCTCCGGGTCAAGGCCGTTGACGGGCTCGTCCAGGATGACGGTCTGCGGGTCGCCCAGGAGGGCGGCGGCGATGCCCAGCCGCTGGCCCATGCCGAGCGAGAAGCCGCCGACCTTCTTCCTGGCCACCTCGGCCAGTCCGGTCATCTCAATGACTTCGTGGACCCGCTTCTTCGGGATGCTGTGGGTCGCCGCCATGGCCAGCAGGTGGTTGTAGGCGGAGCGGCTCGTGTGGACTGCCTTGGCATCGAGCAGGGCGCCGACGTCGCGCAGCGGTGCGGCGTGCCCGGTCAGCGGGGACCCGTTGACCGTCACCGAGCCCGACGTCGGCCGGTCCAGCCCCATGATCATGCGCATAGTGGTGGATTTTCCGGCCCCGTTCGGACCCAGGAAGCCGGTGACCCGGCCGGCTTCGACGGTGAAGTTGACGCCGGCGACGGCGGTCTTGTCGCCGTAAACCTTGGTCAGGCCTCGTGCTTCGATCATGGAAGCGTTCCTTTGCGTAGCGGGAGATGATCCGGGGCACCGCAGTCACGGGCCCGTCTGCACACCACGCTACCGAGGCAAGCTGCGTATTTCGCCGGTCTCAGGGATGATTCAGGGGCTAATCAGGGTAGTCCGGGAGGATGACAGGGGTTTGGACGACGGGGTCGGGCGACAGGGTTCAGCCGAGGGGCGAATAGTAGGTCAGCGCGCCGGGGCGGACCGTGAATTCCACCCGCCGCACCCCGGGCATGACCTCTCCGTCGACGGCGAGGACCATGGGCCCGTTCCCGGGTTCCACCGTGATCCGGTCCGTTTCGCTCAGATGGGTAATCCCGGACGTGGCCACGGTGCCCGTGAGCACGGCCCAGAGCAGCCGCAAGCGGGCGAATGGCTCATCGGCGGTGATCATCCGCAGATCCAGGACGCCGTCCGCGAGTACCGGGCGAACCAGCGGCGCGTGGTCGCGGGGGTAATAGCGGCCGCGGCCGATGTACAGGATCCAGAGCCGGTGCCGCACCCCGTTGACGATCAGCGTGGTGGGGGTGCCGGCCGCGAAGGTCCGGAGCATGGCCACCACTCCGGCCAGGGGTTTGCCCAGTGCCGGCTGGAGCTGCTCCCGCCGGCGGACCAGGTTCGGGTAGAGGCCGATGCTGGCCGTGTTGAGCATGATCAGCTCGAGGTGCTCCGGGCTGTCGGGGAGCCCGCGCTCGACACTCACGTGGCCGACGTCGGCGACGGCGGCCTCGCCGCGCGACGCCGCCTGCACGGCGTCCGCCAGGGTGGGGGTTCCGGCGTCGCGGGCGAAATGGTTCAGCGTGCCGCCGGGGAGCACCAGCAGCGGGAGGGAACGTTCGACGGCGGCGGCCGCCGCGGCGCCCACGGTCCCGTCGCCGCCCCAGACGCCCAGGGCCGCAATGCCCGGCCGGGTCGCGACCTGGGCGATGCCCGCGTCGACGGACTCATCGGGCCCGATTTCCTTTATATACGCCTTAGGGAATACTTTTTGCAGGGCGTCGGCAGTCTCGTCAGCATAGGACCCGCCGAGGGTGTTGACCGCGATGCCGAGCCCCTGGCCGTCCGGGAGTTCCGCGGCCGGGGCAGCGCCGCGGCGGGTTTCCGGGAACGGTGGCCGGACGGGCCACCACTTCCGCGTCACCATGGCCGCGCCGGCGCCGATCGCGGACCCGAACAGCACATCCGAGGGCCAGTGGGCCCCGGTGTGGACCCGGGAGTAGGCCACTCCGGCCGCGAGGGGGGCAAGCGCCGCACCGAGGGCCGGGCGGACCATGCCGACCCCGAGTGCGAAAGCCACCGCGGAGGCGGAGTGTCCCGACGGCATCGACGAACTCGTCGGCTGCGGGTTCACGAAGCGGAAGACCGGAAGGTGTTCGGGCAGGGGGCGGGCCCGGGGCAGGAGGGTCTTGAACACGACGTTGGTCACCGCCGAGGCGGCGCCTTGCGCGATGAGTCCGTGCACTGCTGCCCGGCGCGTCTTGCCGGGCACCAGGGCCATGGCTCCGGCAACGCCGAACCAGAGTTTGCCCTTGTTGGCGGCGGCGGACAGACGGCGGAAGAAGTCGTCATGGCCTCCTCCCGGCAGATTGGAGACGGCGCCCACCAGTTTGCGGTCGAGTTTCGACAGGCGGCCGGGGGCCTTCCTCAGCATGGTTCGCATTGGACCACCATACTGCTACCTCGCGGGCAGCGGCTTCGCGGCTCCGGCCAGGACCAGCGCCACCACAATCGGAATCCCGATCGCCAGCAGGGCGGTCCTGATACCGGTCACATCGCCCAGGTAGCCCAACAGGGGCGGCCCGGCGAGGAATGCAATGTACCCCAGCGTGGACACGACGGACACCCGGGCGGCCGCCTTCCTGGGGTCGTCCGCCGCGGCGGACATCCCGATCGGGAACGCGAGGGCGGCCCCCACGCCCCACAGCACGGCACCGGCCGCGGCCAGCCAGATGGTGCCGGCGAACACGAAGAGGCAGAGGCCCGCCGTTGCCGCTGCCATGCTGGCGCGCAGCACGGCCACGCGGCCGTAGACATCGATCGCGCGGCCACCAAAGAAGCGCATGGCCGTCATGGCCAGCACGAAGGCGGCGAACAGGAGCGCCCCCGTGGATTGTTCAGCGCCCAGGCCGTCAACCGAGGCCTTGGCAATCCAGTCGTTGCCGGCGCCTTCAGTCAGGGTGGCGCCGAGGACGACGACGCCGATCAGCAGGGTGCGGCCGTCCCGCCAGGCCGAACCGCCCTTGCCGTGCTCCGCGTCCCCTGGAGCGGGTGCCTCGGCAGGCAGATGGGGCAGGAAATACCGGGGGGCCACCGTGGTCAGTACGGCGACGACGGCGGCGATGACCAGCAGGTGCTCCGGGAGCCCGACCCCCAGGGTGGACAGTCCGGCCCCGATCAGGGCGCCGACGAACGCGCCGCCGCTGAAGGCTGCGTGGAACTGCGGCATGATGGTTCGCCCGAGCCGGTGTTCGACGTCGGCACCTTCAATGTTCTGCGAAACATCCCACAAGCCGACGCCGATGCCGAAGAAGAACAGGGCCATCGCCGTCCCCGGGACGGAGGCCGCCATCAGGGACAGCGCCACGCCGACGCCGGCCGCCGCTGCCACCAGTCCGGCGCCGCGGACGGTGTTGGCGGTGCCGATCCGGCCGACGACGAACCCGGCCGTCGGCAGGGCGATCAGCGAACCGACCGCCAAGCACAGCAACAGGGTTCCCATCTGGCCCGCGGTGATGTGCAGGATCTCCGTCACCGCGGGGATCCGGGCTGCCCAACTGGCGAAGACCAATCCATTGATCCCGAAGACAAGGAACGTCGCCCCGGTGGCAGCCTTCAGCTGCGGAACGGTTGCGGTACTGGTCATACGATCACTGCTTCCACCGAATGTTGGGCGAGTTGGTCAAGTTCTTCAGGGCTGAACGGCCGGTCGGTCACGATGGCGTCCACGGCGTCCAGGGAGGCGACGAGGGCTACGGCGCTGGCGTTCCATTTGGCTCCGGCACAGGCGACAATCACCCGGGCCGCGGATTCCAGGCCGGCGCGCTTTACGGCAGCGTCGTCGAGGTCGTGGGCCAACAGCCCGTCCTTGAGATTCAGGGCGCAGGGCGTGACGACGGCGGCGTCGAAGCGCAGCGAGCGGATGTTGGATTCCGTCATGGGACCGCGGAAGGAAAGTTCACCGGGGACGAGGCTGCCGCCGGGCATCAGGAGCTCGGGGCGGCGCCCGGCCGGAGCATCGTCCGGGGACAGCGCGGTGACGGCCCGCAGCGACATCGGCATGATCGTCATCTCACGCTGGCGCAACTGGCGGGCGATCTCCGTGGCGGTGGTGCCGCTGTCCAGCCAGACGTGTCCGCGGTCCGGAAGCATGGCCGCCACCCCGGCAGCGATCCGCACCTTGGCGGTGTGGTCCTCCAGCTCGCGTTGGCCGTATTCCGGGTTTTCACCGCCGAAAACCAGGCTCCTGGCTCCGCCGTGGACCCGTCGCAGCACGCCGTGCAGGGCCAGGATGTCGAGGTCGCGTCGGACGGTCGCACCGGAGGCGCCGCAGGCGGCGATGAGCTCGTCCACCGTCACGTGCTCCCGGTCGCGCAGCAGTCCGCCGATCAGGCGGTGCCGCTCATCAGTATTCATGCTCAAATGCTAGCGGTTTGTGATCATTTAATCATTTATTGCGCAAATGCACGGCTGCGCGGGGTCACGTGGCGCCCATAATCCCCTCGGGACCGGCGCCAAGTGACCCCGCGCTGCTTGGGTTAGCGGGCACGCTCGACGCGCTTTTCGTCCCAGACCGGTTCGGCGGACTCGTAGACCCTGCCGTCGGAGCCGAAGACCAGGAAGCGGTCGAAGGTGCGGGCGAACCAGCGGTCGTGGGTGACCGCCAGGACGGTGCCTTCGAAGTGGTCGATCGCCCGTTCCAGGGCCTCGGCCGAGTGCAGGTCCAGGTTGTCCGTGGGCTCGTCGAGCAGCAGCAGCGTGGCGCCGGAGAGCTGCAGCAGCAGGATCTGGAACCGGGCCTGCTGGCCGCCGGAGAGGGATTCGTACTTCTGCTCGGACTGCCCCGCCAGCCCGTAGCCGTCCAGCGCCCCGGCGGCGGCTTCGCGGCCCATGCCCGAGCGGTGCTCGTCGCCCCGGTGCAGGATTTCGAGCAGGGTCTTGCCCAGTAGGTCGGGCCGGACATGGGTCTGGGCGAAGAAGCCGGGCCGGATCCTGGCGCCGAGTTTCACGGTGCCCTCGTGCGGCACCTCCGCGATCTCGACGTCGGACACCGGCAGGTGCTCCCGCTCCGGATCCGTGCCGCCGGTGGCGAGCAGGCGCAGGAAGTGGCTCTTGCCCGAACCGTTGGAGCCGAGGACGCCCACCCGGTCGCCGAACCAGATCTCGGTGGAGAACGGCTTCATCAGGCCGGTCAGTTCCAGTTTCTCCGCCACGACGGCCCGCTTGGCGGTGCGACCGCCCTTGAGCCGCATCTGCACGTTCTGTTCGATCGGCAGGGCCTCGGGCGGGCCGGCCTCGAGGAACTTCGCGAGCCGGGTCTGCGCCGCGTGATAGCGGTTGGCCATGTCGGAACGGAACGCGGCCTTGTTCTTGTACATGTTGACGAGTTCCTTGAGCTTGACGTGCTCCTCGTCCCAGCGTTTGCGCAGCTCTTCGAAGCGCGCGTTCCGGTCGGCCCGGGCCTCGACGTAGGAGCCGAAGCCGCCGCCGTGGATCCACGCGCCGGCGCCGTTGATGCCCGGTTCCAGCGTGACGATGCGGCCGGCGGCGTTGTTGAGCAGTTCACGGTCGTGGCTGATGAAGAACACGGTCTTCTTTGACTCGTTCAGCTTGGCCTCGAGCCAGCGCTTGCCCGGGACGTCGAGGTAGTTGTCCGGCTCGTCCAGGAGCAGCAGTTCGTCGGGGCCGGCGAAGAGGGCCTCGAGGACCAGCCGCTTCTGCTCACCGCCGGAGAGGCTCGACGCCGGGCGGTGCTGTGCCCGGTCGAACGGCAGGCCGAGGGCGGCCATGCAGACCTCGTCCCAGACAGTTTCGACGTCGTAGCCGCCGGCGTCTCCCCAATCCACGATCGCCTGGGCATAGGCCATCTGGGTGGGCTCGTCGTCGTGCTCCAGCATGGCGAGCTCTGCCTCGTCGACGGTACGCGCGGCGGTGGCCAGCGCGGGCGGGGCGGCGGAGACCAGGAGGTCGCGGACCGTGGAGTCATCCCGGACCTGGCCCACGAACTGGCGCATGATGCCCATGTTGCCGGAGCGGCCGATCACGCCTTCATCCGCGACGAGGTCGCCGGAAATGATGCGGAACAGCGTGGTCTTGCCGGTCCCGTTGGGCCCGATCAGCGCCGTCTTGGTGCCGTCCGGGACCTTGAACGTCACCCCGTTGAGCAGCTGGGTGCCGTCGGAGAGGAAGTAGTCGATGCCGGATACGTCAATATGAGCCACGTGTTCAATCTTCCCACGGCCAGGCGGCCCGGCCGGGGCCGGGGGCCTAGCTGTTCACCAGGAGCTCCGGACGGCGCCCGGCCCAGGGCCGCACCGCCTCCACGGCGGCGCCCACGGTGAAGACTGTGGCGTCATCGAATGGATGGCCCACGATCTGCACACCCGTAGGGATGCCGCAGTCGGCCATGCCGCTCGGCACGGCAAGGACGGGGCAGCGGTTGCTGATGTTGAAGGGCGCCGTCATATGCCCCTGCCAGTAGTGCCCGAGCCGCTCGCCCCCGGCGTCGATCCCGTCAAGGTACATGCCGTCTGCATCCAGGGCGGCCACGGCCGAGGCCGGGCAGAGAAGGGCGTCGAAGCCGGACATCGCCGCGGCAAGCTCGGCCTGGATTCGGGTTTCCGCCCGGATGCCGTCGATGAACCGGTTTTCCGCGGCGGCTTTTCGCGCGTCCGCCATGAACCGCCGTGTGTACGGGGCCAGCAGTTCGGGAGAGTCTGCGGTCTCGTCCTCCATTGCCGGACCGAGGAGGTAGCCGAAATGTGTGAACATTGTCCGGCTGATGTCCTCGGTGGTCCAGGGCAACTCGATCTCTTCCACCACGGCACCGGCATCACGCAGGGCCGCGGCCACGCCGCGCGTATTTGCCTCAACATCGGCAGCGACGGGATAGTTCCCCAGCCGGATGCACAGCGCAATGCGCGTGCCGGCCACTGCCGAGCGGGCGTCAGCACCCGGCGGGCCGGACAACGCCGGACTCCCGGCGAGCGAGGTGTGGTCGCCCGGATGACGGCCCGCCATGACGTTCGCCAGCAAGGCGGCGTCCGCCACGGTCCGTGCCATCGGTCCGTCGCCGCGGTAGTGGTCCGCGGAGAGGGGGGCCAGGCCGGGAATCCTTCCGTAGGGTGCCTTGTAGCCGACGGTCCCGGTGAACGACGCCGGCAGGCGGGTTGACCCGGCAATGTCGGAGGCGGTGGCGAGCGGCGCCAGCCCGGCGGCCAGTGCCGCCCCGGAACCGCCGGAGGAGCCGCCCGGGGAATACTGCCGGTTCCAGGGATTGCGTGTGACTCCCCACAGGGGACTGTGGGTGACGGTTGCGCAGCTGTATTCGGGCGTGGTGGTGCGGGCATGGATGATGCCGCCGGCACGCCGGATTCGGTCGACGACGGGATGGTCCGCGTGCGCCAACTCCCCCTTGCGGGCTACGAGCCCCTGCGAAAGGGTGCGTCCCCTGAGCCCGTGCTTTTCCTTGGCGGCCACCGGCAGCCCCAGCAAGGGCGTGAGGTCCCTGCCCCGCGCATACCGGACAGCGGCCTGCCGTGCTGCAGACAGCGCCTCTGCGAACAGGGTTTCCGTCAGGGCGTTGATTCCGCCGTTGACGGCCTCGGTCCTGGCGATCACCGCTTCCATGAGCTCCACGGGCGAGAGCTCCCGGGAGCGGAAGAGCCCCAGTGCCGTGCCGGCGTCGAGGTAGTGCAGCTCGGTCATGCCAGGGCCGCTGCCGGCTGGGAGGAGGCTTCGGCGAGGGCGCCGGCAACAAGCTCCCGGGCCACACCGGTGAGCATGTCCACCCCGTCAACCATGTCCTCGTCGGTGCTGAATTCCCGTTCGCAGTGCGAGACGCCGTCCACGCTGGGAATGAAGAGCATGACTGTCGGCGCCACCGTGTTCATGGCGACGGAATCGTGGCCGGCCATGGTCTGGATCCGCCGCGCGGAAAGGCCCAGGTCTGCAGCCACCCTGTCCGCGAGTTCAAGTCCGCCTTCGGGGAAGCGGCGGATCGGACGGATGTCGAAGTCCTTCACATTGACTTTGATGTCGTGCTCGCGTGCCAGCACGTCGATGTCCTCGATGAGCTTGGCGCGGGCCGCCTTGACGATGTCCGGATCGCCGGAGCGGAGGTCCGCGACGAGGTGGACCCTTCGGGCCACCACAATGGGCGAGTTCGGTTCGAGGGTCAGCTGCCCCACCGATGAGACGAGGGCCTCCTCGGCAAACTCCGCAGTGACGTCGTGCACCATAAGGATGATCTTGGAGGCTGCCACCAGGGCGTCGTGCCGGTCGGCCATGGCCGTCGCTCCGGTATGCGACTGTTCGCCCAGCACTTCGATGTCCAGTTTCTGGGTGTACCAGCTGCTGTCGACCAGACCGATGGAGATGCCCTCGCGTTCCAGGACCCGGCCCTGCTCGATGTGGATCTCGGCGTAGCCGGCCGCCTCGGGCCCCTCAGACGTGCCGAGGTACCCGATGCCGTCCAGCGCCTCACGGACCGTGATGCCTTGCAGGTCCGCCACATCCAGCATTTGTTCCCGCTGCAGGAGTCCCGCAAACACCGAACTTCCCATGATGCTCGGCGCGAACCGGCCGCCTTCCTCGTTGAACCAATTCACCACCGCCAGGTTGAACCGCGGCGCGGCGCCGCCCTCCGCAACCTCGGCGTCCAGCCGCCCGGCCGCGTGCAGGGCGGCTACGACGCCGTACGCGCCGTCGAACCGGCCGCCTAGCGGCTGGCTGTCCAGGTGGGATCCGATCAGCACATAGGGCGCCCCCCGCGTCCACTCCAGAAGTCCGAACATGTTGCCGATCCCGTCCACCCGGAGTTCCCATCCGGCGTCGCGCACCCACCCGGCGAACCAGTGGCGTGTCTGCGCATCCTCCGGGGTCGCCGCCTGGCGGTCGACGCCGTTGTCGCGGGTGGCGCCGATGGTGGCCACGTGGTGGAAGTCTTCGAGGAAAGCTGCTGAGGTCATGGGAAATCCTTTGTAAGTTGCGGTTGAGATGGTGGGGCGGCGGCTTAGCCCATGCGGCCGCGCGTCTCGGGAACCTTGGTGAAGAGCACCAGAAGGAGCACGACGGCGGCGGCCGCGCCCATGTAGAAGCCGGGCGCGTGAGGCACCCCGGTGCCGCCGACGAGGGCGGTCCCGATGAACGGTGCAGTGCCGCCGAAGAGGGCGTAGGCGCCGTTGTAGCTGATTGCCGCCGACGTGAAGCGGGTGCGGGTGGTGAAGATTTCAACGAAGAAGGTGTAGCAGCCTCCGCCGTAAATGCAGAGCGCCACCACGAAGAGGGACTGGCCCAGGAGGGCGAGAGGGAGGCTTCCGCTGGTCACCAGCATGAAACTCGGCACTGAAAGCAGGGCCAGCGCGGCCGAACCGGCAATCAGCATTGGTTTGCGGCCGAAGCGGTCGCCGAGCCGGCCGCCGAGAGGAAGCAGGACGGCGTAGAGGGCGAGGGCGGCGGCGTTGACCAGGAGGGACTGCTCACGGCTCAAGTGGCCCGTGGTCTGGACATACGAGACGAAATAGGCCGAGAGGAAGTAGAAGCCCATTGCGGTGAGGCCCATGACAAAGATGACCTGGACCATGCGGAGCCGGTTTTCGCGGAAGGCTTCGCGGACCGGGCTGAATTCCTTGGTCCGGGCAGCCTTGGCCTCATTGAATGCATCGCTTTCCACCGTCCGGCTGCGGATCCAAACGCCGAAGAGGGCGAGCGGCAGGGCGAGCAGGAACGGCAGGCGCCAGCCCCACGCCATGAAGGCCTCGTTGGGCATTGACTGGCTCAGGACGAGGATCATCGAACCGGCGACGACAGAGGGCAGCGCAGTGGCGGCGATGGTGATATTGAGCCAGAACCCGCGGCGGCTGACCGGGGCATGCTCGAAGACAAACGATGGCGCTCCCACCGATTCGCCGCCGGCGGAGAAGCCCTGGATCAGCCGGCAGAGGACCAGCAAAACGGGTGCCCAGGCGCCGATCTGGCCGTAGGTCGGCAGCAGCCCCATCAGGGCGGTGGCCCCGCCGATGGCGACGAGCGTGATGGTCAGGACCCGGCGGCGGCCGATCCGGTCGCCAAGCGCGCCGAAGAACAGGCCGCCGACGGGACGGACTACGAAGGCGACGCCGAAGGTGGCGAACGTCGCAAGCATGGCCGTGACCGGGTCGCTGCCGGGGAAGAACAGTTGGGAGAAGATGACCGCGGTGAGGCCGTAGAGGGTGAAATCGTAGAATTCAATGAACTGCCCGATGCTGCCCCCTGCGAGGACCCGCTTCTGCATCTTGGTGATGCCAAAGGGGCCGGACCGCGAAGTGTCCTTGTCCAGGGCCGGGGCAGACGCTGTGGTCTGGGAAGCGGACGCCGGCTGGTCCGTGATGTCGTTGATCGTCATGACAGCCACGCTAGAGGCGCCGTGTTTCCGAAGTTCCCTGCCGTGTTACGGACCCGGGAAATGAAATCTGCTGATGTTGCCGCCGTGTTGCCGGCAAGGCACGGCCCGGACATAAGTCGGACACCTGGGGCGTGAATCGGAACCATTGAATCTCCTTTGATCAACATGGTTGTCGCGCTTCGGGACTCGGCCAAGGGCCGTCATTGCGCGGGATTTGCCATTGGACTCCCGCCGGCACCACCGCACTGGACCAACTGTGTGTGATCCGGTTCACATCTGTCCAATTGATTGTTTTGGCCGAATCGATAGATTTTACCGATGCCAATCACTGCGGATTTTCGGATTTTCGCAGTCATCGTCGCCGAGAAGCCGGCGGAATTCCCCGTGCTACTGCCGGGCGGCACCGTAGAGACGGATGCAGGTCTCCTCAAAGGCCAGTGCCCGACGGGTGGGTTGCACCCCCTCGGGGCGGACCAGCATCACCTCGATCGGCGGGAAGTCGTCCGTCAGGGTCAGGGCCACCACCCTGCCGCCGGAATACGTCAGGTCGCTGTGGAGCCGCTGGTTCAGCACTGCGTACCCGTGCCCCTTCGCCACAAACGAGCGCACCGTTTCATACCCGGCAAAGCGGTGCCGGACGTTCGGAACGACGCCCGCGATCGCGTACAGCTGCTCGTAGTAGTCCCGGCTGTGCGGGAGATCCAGCACCACCGCGGGTTCGCCGTCCAGATCCTTCAGCGCGATGCTCCGCTCAGGCCGGGACGCCGCAGGGTGTTCAGCATGGACCAGCACATGAGGGGGCACCCGCTCGAGGACCGTGTGTGTAAAGCCCCGGCCCAGGCCGAGACCATACATCAGCGCGACATCGCACTGCCCTTCGAGGAGGGCGGTCTGCAGGCTCGCCAGATCGGCCTCCAGAAAGGAGACCTCGACCCCCGGATGCTGAACTTCGAAGGTCTGCAGGATTGCGGGAAGCCTGAAGGGTGCCAGCGGCGAAAACACGCCCACCTTGAGCTCTCCGACCAGGCTTGTCGCAAGCCCCCGGGCCGACTCGTACAGCGAATCCGCATGCTCCAGCAGCACCTTGATGTCCTGGGCAAGCTGCCGGCCGGACGGCGTCAGCCGCAGGCCGCGGGTCCTGAGCCGGACAAACAGCTGAGTCGACAAGCTTGCTTCTAGCTGGGCCATGGCCGTGGACAGGGTGGACTGGGTCACGAGCAGCCTTTCGGCGGCCGACGTCATGTTTTCGAGCTCGGCCACCACCGCGAAATACCGCAGCTGGGTCAAGGTAAAGGGCTTCGCCATTCGTCAATGCTCGCATTCTGCGCGGATCCGCGCTCACAGGCCCCGGAGCCGGTGCAGGAGAAGTGCGACGTGCAGCGAGGTCCGGGATTCTGGGTCGTCGAGGTCCACGCCGAGGAGCTCCTCCAGTTTGGCCAGCCGCGCATAGAGCGTAGGACGGCTCAGGAAGCCGCTGCGGGCCATCGCCGCTTTGTTGCCCCCGGATTCGAGGTACCGGCCCAGCAGCTCCAGGTGCCCGCCGCCGTCCCGGGCCTCAGTCTGCAGGACACCCTCCAGTTCTGACTCCGCGAACTGCTGCACCCGCGGATCCTTGCGGAGCAGGGCCAGCAGCCCGCGAAGCCGGACATCCGTCGCCCGGTAGAACGGCTTCCGGCCACCCCGCAGCGTCGCCGCGGTTTCGGCGACGTGGGCTGCTTCGTCAATGCCCGCCGCCGCTTCGAGCAAGGAACCCCTCAGGTGCCCCACGCCGATGCTCCATGACGCCTCCGCCGGACTGCCGGGGCGGTCTCCGCCGAAGGGTGGCACGGGCCGCATGTCGCTGCCCGCGAGGGCATCGGCGAGACGCTGGAGGGTCGGATCCTCCAATTGCTTCGCAGGAATGGCCAGGATCATGCCCACCGATCCGGACCGGATGCTCGCGGTCAAAGCGCTGCCTGACACGGCTTTGAGGGCCCTGGCGAGCTGCTCCAGCAGGGCACGTTCCTCCTGTTGCCCGGCCAGTGGATCGATGCCGCCTCCCGCTGCCCCAGCTGAGGGGCCATAGGCTGGTCCGCCGCTCCGGAACACAACCGGCAGGTAGAACGGCGACCGCCTGAGTCCCAGCGCCGCGGCACGGGCCTCCGCCTCGTCCTCGCCCAGCCCGCGGGGCTGACGCAGGGCGTTGAGAAGCCCCGCCTGCGCCTGGTGGCTCAGCTCTCGCCGGTCCCGTTCGGCGAGCCGGTTGATCGCCAGGGTCTGGGCCGCACGTTCCAGCACCATGGCCGCCGCGCCGTCGTCGTCGAGGGCGACCGGCACCACCAGCCGCCCCCAGACGTTCCCGCGCACGCCAACCGGCGTCTGCAGCCAGGCCTCGGGCCCGGCGCGGCTCGTCTCGGGCGGCGACGGTGTGGTCCGCGACCGCCGCTCCCAGTCCTCCAGCAGTTCGGTGGTCCGCAGCGGCCGGGCCGAGTATGCGAGGACGAGGTGCGAGAGGTCCTCCAGGACCACCGGGGCGCCGATCATGACCGCTGCCTGCTCCACGACCTGCCCGGTCCCGGCGCTTTCCAGGCTCAGCACCGTGAAGGCTTCGTGGACGTCGCGGGCGCGTTCCACCCGTTCCAGCTGCTCGGCGACGATGATCCGGTGCACAATTTCGGTGATCTGGACGAACCGCACCCGGCGTTCCACCACGATCACGGGCATGGCCGCGGCCAGTGCGGCCCCGCGCAGCGCTTCCATACTGCGCTTCCTATCGCCGACGAGTTCAACAATCAGGCCGGACGCTGCCGCCTTTTCCAAGGATCTGATGAACGACGCCGTAAGCCCGGGTTCCTTTTCCAGCTCCAGTCCGGTGGTAAGCACCAGCTCCCCGCCCGACAGCAGCCCGGAAATGTCGAGCAATTCGCTCACGTGGACCCAGCGCACGGGGTTGTCGAGGGCCCCGGCGCCGCCGAGCAGGAGCGGCGCGGCCTCGCGGAGAACGGGAAGGTCAAGGATCGAGCCGACGGTGGGCAACATTTACATAGTGTAAACGAGGCTGTGATTCTCCTTACACACTGGCACTTATGGTGCCGTCTCCCGGTAGGGACACTGGACTCAACGCACCCCCGAATACCGCATGAGGAGAAACCTTGCACATCATCGAGCACTGGATCAACGGCAGCTACGTCCCCGCCGGCGCGCGCACGGCCCCGGTGACCAACCCGGCCACGGGCAAGGTCACAGGCCAGGTTTCGCTCGCGAGCCAGGACGAGAGCCACGCCGCCATTGCCGCGGCCAAGGCCGCGTTCCCCGCATGGCGAGACACCTCGATTGCCCGCCGCACCCAGATCCTCTTCGCCTTTCGCGAACTGCTCAACTCCCGCAAGGGCGAACTCGCCGCCATCATCACCTCCGAGCACGGAAAAGTCCTGGATGATGCCCTCGGAGAAGTCACCAGAGGCCAGGAAGTCGTCGAGTTCGCGTGCGGCATTCCCCACCTGCTCAAGGGCAGCTACACCGAGAACGCGTCCACCAACGTGGACGTCCACTCCATCCGCCAGGCCCTGGGTCCGGTCGCAGTCATCAGCCCGTTCAACTTCCCGGCCATGGTGCCGATGTGGTTCTTCCCGCTTGCCATCGCCGCCGGCAACACGGTCGTCGTCAAGCCCAGCGAAAAGGACCCCACGGCCGTGAACTGGATGGCCGAACTCTGGAAAGAAGCCGGCCTGCCGGACGGCGTCTTCAACGTCCTGCACGGCGACAAGGTGGCCGTTGACGCCTTGCTCAACCACCCGGACATCAAAGCCGTCTCCTTCGTCGGCTCCACCCCGATCGCCAAGTACGTCTATCAGACCGCGACGGCCAACGGAAAGCGCGTCCAGGCCCTTGGCGGAGCAAAGAACCACATGATCGTGCTGCCCGACGCCGATCTTGACCTGGCCGCCGACGCCGCCATCAATGCCGGATTCGGATCGGCGGGCGAACGGTGCATGGCCATCTCTGCCTTGCTCGCGGTGGGCGAAATCGCTGATGAACTGGTGGACAAGATTGCCCAACGTGCGGCTTCCCTGCGCACCGGCGACGGGCTGCGCGGCTGCGACATGGGCCCGCTGGTGACGGCCCAGCACCGGGACAAGGTTGCCGGCTACATTGATGCCGGCGAAGCTGCCGGGGCCCAACTCGTCGTCGACGGCCGCAACATCGCCGCCGACGCGGAAGGTGACGGGTTCTTCGTCGGACCCACGCTTTTCGACAAGGTGACTCCGGACATGTCCATCTATCAGGACGAGATCTTCGGTCCGGTCCTGTCCGTGCTTCGCGTTGACAGCTACGACGAGGCGCTCGAGATGATCAACGGCAACCCATACGGCAACGGCACCGCCATCTTCACCAACGACGGCGGCGCGGCGCGGCGCTTCGAGAACGAAGTGGAGGTGGGCATGGTGGGCATCAACGTCCCCGTTCCGGTCCCCATGGCCTACTACTCCTTCGGCGGCTGGAAAAACTCGCTGTTCGGGGATACCCACGCCCACGGCACCGAGGGCGTCGGTTTCTTCACCCGCGGCAAGGCGGTCACCTCCCGCTGGCTGGATCCAAGCCACGGCGGCATCAACCTCGGCTTCCCGCAGAACGCCTAAGCCACCCGAATCCGAAAGGCAGCTGTCATGACCTCGACCCTTGAAAACGTAACCCTCCCGCAGCAGGAGGCCGCCGAGGGCGCCCGCCGCGCCTATGAACTGGACCGCAAGCACGTCTTCCACTCCTGGTCCGCCCAGGACCTCATCGATCCCATGGTCATCTCCGCGGCCGAGGGCTCCCACGTCTGGGACGGCGACGGCAACAAGTACCTGGACTTCTCCTCGCAGCTGGTCAACACCAACATCGGCCACCAGCACCCCGCCGTCGTGTCCGCCATCGCAGCACAGGCCACCAAGCTGTGCACGATCGCCCCGAGTTACGTCAACGACGCGCGCTCCGAAGCTGCACGCCTGATTGCCGGGCGCACCCCCGGCGAACTAAACAAGATCTTCTTCACCAACGGCGGGGCCGACGCCAACGAGCACGCCATCCGCATGGCCCGTCTGCACACGGGCCGCCACAAGGTGCTCTCCGCCTACCGTTCGTACCACGGCGGCACCCAGCTGGCAATCAACGTCACCGGCGACCCCCGGCGCTGGCCCAGCGACACCGCCAGCACCGGCACCGTCCACTTCTTCCCGCCGTACCTGTACCGCACCGCCTTCCACTCCACCACCGAGGAGGAGGAAAGCCAGCGCGCCCTCGAACACTTGGAACAGCTGATCAGCTTCGAAGGCCCGTCCACCATCGCCGCCCTCATCCTGGAAAGCATCCCGGGCACGGCCGGGATCTACGTGCCGCCTCCGGGATACTTGCAGGGCGTCCGCGAGCTCTGCACCCGGCACGGCATCGTCTTCATCGCCGACGAAGTTATGTCCGGCTTCGGCCGCACCGGAACCTGGTTCGCCGTCGAGCACTTCGACGTCGATCCGGACCTGCTGACCTTCGCCAAGGGCGTGAACTCCGGCTATGTTCCGATGGGCGGAGTGGCAATCAGTCCGGAGATCGCAGCCACGTTCGGCAAGCGTGTCTACCCCGGCGGCCTGACCTATTCTGGCCACCCGCTCGCGGCGGCTGCCGCCGTCGCGACCATCAACGCGATGGAGAATGAACAGATCGTCCAGCACGCGGCAGCCCTCGGCGAGAAGGTAATCGGCCCGGCCCTGCGTGGATTCACCGAGCGCCACCGCTCCGTTGGTGAAGTCCGCGGCAAGGGCGTCTTCTGGGCGATCGAACTCGTCAAGGACCGGAAGACCCGCGAGCCCCTGGCCCCGTACGGCGGCTCAAGCCCGGAAATGAACCAGCTGGTGGCGGCCTGCAAGTCCCGCGGGCTGCTCCCGTTCGCGAACTTCAACCGAATCCATGTTGTCCCGCCGTGCAACACCAGCGTGGAAGACACCCAGAAGGGCTTGGCGGTACTGGACGCCGTGTTGGACATCGCGGACGGCTTTGCCGCCTGAGGCGCTCCCGCACTATTGACATCGAAAGACGGATGCTCCCCCGCACAACGCGGGGGAGCATCCGCCATTTCGGCGCAGAATTTCCGGCGACTCGGACTTTTCCCGTCCGCTCAGCCGGCCCGGGTCAGGAACTCCTTGAGCAGCGGCCCGGACGTGGTGGCCCCGAGTCCGCCGTCCTCGACGAACACGGCGACGGCGAGGTCACCGTGCACGGCCACGATCCAGGCGTGGGTCTTGGGCGGGGTGTCGTTGCCGAACTCGGCCGTTCCGGTCTTCGCCCCGACGGGCTCGCCCGGGACGGAGGCCAGGAACCCGGCATGTCCGCTGGTGACGACGGCCCGCATCATGTCAGCCAGCGCCGCGGCTTCCGCTGCAGTCACCGGCTTTTCGACGGCCGTGGCCGGTGCGGGGGCCGACGGTGTCGCGTCACCAGAGGCCGGGGCAGCCGGCGACGTGCCGGCGGTAGCCGTTCCTGTGGGGGCGGCGCCTTGGGCATCTGGAGGACTGGCGCCCTCGTTCGGATTCAATACCAGCTGGGCGGCCACCGGGGCTCCCTTGGCCACCGAGCCGGCCATGACGGCGGCGGCCAGGGGGGACAGGAGCACTTTGCCCTGGCCGATCATGGAGGCGGCATGTTCGGTTCCTTCGGCATCCCCGGGGACGGAGCCGAGGAATGCGGCCGCGCCGAGCGCGGGTGCTTCAACTGCCACGCCCAGCGAGGTCGCGGCGGATTCGAGCTGTGCCTGGGTGACGGTGTCGCGGGCGTTGATGAACGCGGTGTTGCAGGAGTGCGCAAAGGCGTCGCGCAGCGTCACGGACCCCAGGGAGGACTCAGGGTATCCCTCGGCGTTCTTGAAGGTGCGGCCGTCCACCGTGAGGGTGGGCGGGCAGTCCACCTTGGAGTCGGGCGTCATGCCGTTGCGGAACATGGCCAGGGAATCGACCATCTTGAAGATCGATCCAGGGGCATACTGTCCCAGCATCGCGGTGTCGTAGCCGTTGCTGCCCGGCCCGGAGGCGGCTGCCAGGACGGCGCCGCTGGAGGGCCGGAGCGCCACAATGGCCGACGCCGGGCCGACCTTGCCGAGGACGTCTTCCGCGAGCTGCTGCAGCTTCGGGTCCAGGGTGGTTTTCAGCGGGGTGCCTTCTTTTATCTCAGTTTGAAAAAGTACGCGGCGTCCCGCATTGGGCAGAGCCTGCTTCTCTGCGGCGGTGAGGCCTGCCTTCTCGGCGAAGACCTGAATGCCGTCGCTGCCGCGAAGCTGCGCGTCGTATTGCTGTTGCAGGCCACCGGTGCCCGTGGTGTCCCCGGCTTTGAGTGCCCCGTTCGATTTTTCGATCTGTTCTGCATTCGCCTCCGCTGCGGTGCCCAGCAGGGCGCGGGCGAAGGTGCGGTTTGGTGCCAGCGGAAGGGAGTCCCGGATGGCGCGGGCGCCGGGAATCTCGCCGATCTGAGCATCGGTGATGGTCCGTCCTTCTTCACGCAAAGTGATGGCGGCAACGAACGCCTCGGGGCCGGCCGCCGCGACCTGCTGCCCGTACGCCGCCGAGTCGACCCCCACCAGTTGGGCAAGCTTGGTGGCGGAATCGGCGGCGTCTGCACCGCCGAGCGCCGGCTTGTCGATGCCAACATTGACCACGGGCCGGTACGTGACCAGCGGGACCCCGCCGGCGCCCAGGATGTCGGCGCGCGACGGCGAATGGGTTGCCGAGCCGACGAGCTCGCCTTCGGCCAGCTCGGGGACCAGGGTGGCCGGGTTCCAGACCGTCAGCCACTTGTCGCCAGACTTCTTGAACTCGGCGAAGGTGGTGTACTTCCACTCTTCGGAGCCGATCTTCCAGCGGTAGTTGAGCGGGACCGTGGCCTTATCGGCCTCCAGCGTCAGTTGGCCGCTTTCCACTGCAGGGCGGGCCGGGTCAAGCCCCTTGAATATTTCCTTGAGCTGGTCTTTAGCGGCACCGGAGTCCTTGCCCTCAAAGGCAACGGATCCGACGTCGAGCGCGGACACCGCGGAGGCGAGCTGTTTGGCAGCGCTTTCGGCGCCCTCACGGCCGTCGCCGCAGGCGACCAGCGAGCCGCCAAGAACAAGGCCCACAAGGGCCAGTGCAAGTTTTGATGAGTTCCCCATGGCGCCCATTATGCCCCGGGCCACCGACAAGTCCGTTGTCACATAACACCGTCACTTAGCACCGTCACCCGCCCCCCGGCTTCACTTCGGGTGCCGGGAACGCCTAGGGCCGCCGGATGATCCTGCGCTGCGCTGCCACGGCGATCGCGGCGGTGCGGTTGTCCACGCCGAGTTTGCCGTAGATGTGCACCAGGTGCGTCTTGACCGTGGCCTCGGAAATGAACAGCTGCTTCGCGATCGCCCGGTTTCCCATCCCGGTGGCCAGCAATCCGAGCAACTGGACCTCGCGGGCGGACAGGGCAGGCTCCGGATTCCTGATCCGGCCCATCAGCCGGGCCGCGACCTCGGGGGCCAGCGCGGTGCCGCCGGCCGCGGCAGAGAGCACCGCCTGGCGGATCTGCTCGGGCGGGGCATCCTTGAGCATGTAGCCGCTGGCGCCGGCCTCGACGGCGGCCAGGATGTCGGCGTCGGAGTCATAGGTGGTCAGGATGAGCACCGGCGGCGGCGGCTCGCCGGCCTCTCCTGCCTTGATCCGGCCGGTGGCCGTGACGCCGTCCATGCCCGCGCCCATCTGCAGGTCCATGAGCACCACGTCCGCGGGCTCACCCAGGGTGTGGAGCCTGGCCAGTCCGGCCAGCGCGGCGCCGCCGTCGGCGGCCTCGGCCACCACCGTGATGCCCTCCAGATCACCCAGCATTGCCCGCAGACCGGCCCGGACCACCGGGTGGTCGTCCACCAGGAACACCCGGATGTTGTTCATTTCCGGTCCCCGCGGACCGGCGCCGGCGCGGCGTTGGAACCGGGCGCTTGGCCCAGTGGCAGCCGGATGGCCACCACGGTTCCCTCACCCGGGGCAGACTCGATGTCCAGCTGCCCGTGGAGGGCGGCCACGCGGTCCCGCAACGACGTCAGCCCATAGCCGGACCCGTCCGGACGGGCCGGCAAGGCCGAGGGGTCGAATCCGGCGCCGTCGTCGTAGATGTCCATGGCCACCTCCGGGCCCAGGAAGGAAAGGGTGACGACGGCGGTGCCCGCCTGCGCATGCGCCCGCACGTTGGCCAGGCTCGCCTGCGCGGCCCGGAGCAGGACCGTCTGGTGGGCGCCGGGGAGTTCCACCGGCACACCTTCGACGTCGAGGCGGCACCGCAGCCCGGCACCCCGCGCCGCGGTCTCCGCTTCGGTCTTTTCGCACAGCCGGAGAAGTCCGGCCACGAGGGAGCCGTCCTCGAGATCGGGGGACTGCAGGGCCCGGACGAAGTTGCGGGCCTCTGCCAGGTTGGCGGCGGCCGTGTCCCGGACAATCCGCAGCCTGTCCCGTGCCACGGCGGGTTCGCCGTCGTCCAGGGCCTTCTCGGCCGCGCGCCCCATCAGCACGATGCTGGACAGGCCTTGGGCGAGAGTGTCATGGATTTCCCGGGCCAGCCGGGTGCGCTCGGCCAGGGTGCCGGCATTGTGCTGGGTCCGGGCGAGTTCGGCACGGGTGCGGCGCAGCTCTTCGGCCGCCAGCCGCTGGTTTTCCGCCTCCAGGAACAGCGCCCGGTAGGCCAGTCCGGTGACCACAGCGAAGGCTGCGCCGAAAACGGGCCCGAGCACCATGGGCAGCTGCAGCCCCACGCTGGCCGGATCCGCAGTGGCCAGATCGGGAGACGCGCTACCGCCGTTGTGGAACCAGAGCGCCGCAATAACAAACCCGGTACTCAATGCGATCGCCGGCAGCGCCAGCCGGCGCCGGAGCACGTGCAACTGCAGGAAGAACAGCGGGAAGGCCAGCCAGACGAAGTCGGCACTGGCCCAGACCAGCAGCAGCCAGAGGAGGCAGACGCCGCCCAGCCACCAGGCCGAGTAGGGCCGCGGATCGAACCGGGTCCGGCGGGCGGCGTGCCGTTTCTCCAGCACGGTGCCCACGAGGTAGAAGGCGGCGAGCAGCACGGCCAGCAACAGGGTGATCCACTCCTGCCCAGTGATGCCGCCGGCCAGGAGCCGGAGCAGCGCCACCAGGAGCAGCACCGCAAAGCCGACGTGCAGGCTCACGCGAAGGACGCGCAGAATGACGGCCGCCCCGGTGGGCTCCGGCGCGTGCGGCGCGCCGGCATGCCCGGCGCCGGCGTGCGGTGCGCCCCTGGGTCCTGTGCCGTTGTGGACCGTGTTGCCGGCGTCGCCCTCCATGCTTCCAGCGTAGTGCCGGTGCGGCGGGGCTCCTGCGGAAAACGGCCCGCCCCCGGCGGAATCAACCTTTTGGTTGATCGCAGGGCCGTCCGACCGGTGGCGGCGGTCCAACCGGGCGGCCGATGCCCTGGAGCCCGGCGGAGGGAAGGCTGGAAGCAACGCCACAAGCGCCTCAAACGACACCAAGAAGGACAACATGTATCTCGCCATCCGCGATATCCGCTTTGCCAAGGGACGGTTCGCCCTGATGGGCGCGGTCGTCGCCCTCATCACCCTCCTGCTCGTCATGCTTTCCGGGCTGACGGCCGGACTCGGAAACCAGTCGACGTCGGCCCTCGCCGCCCTCCCGGCCGACCAGCTGGTCTTCGGCGCCCCGGCCGGGAGCGCACCCAAGGCCTCGTTTACCGAATCCGAAGTCACGCGCGCCCAACAGAGCCTGTGGTCGGCGCGCGACGGCGTCGCCCGAGCCGACGCCGTCGGGATCAGCCAGAGCCGCTTCCAGGCACTCGGCGCCGAAGGCGTGCCGGCACACACGGCAAGCGTTGCGGTCTTCGGCACCGAGCCCGGCGCAGGCCTTGCTCCTGCCCCGCTGACAGAGGGAACCATCGCCGTCGGAGCCGGACTGGCGGAGGACCTGGAGCTCAGCATCGGCAGCCACGCCTCGGTGGGCGGCGCCGACCTCGTTGTGACGGCCGTCGTGCCGGAGCAGTGGTATTCCCACACCGGCGTCGTGTGGACCACGCTGGCCGACTGGCAGAAGCTGGCCCATATCCAAGACGCGGACGCCGCGACGGTGCTGGCCGTGACATTCGACTCCACCGCCGGAACAGGGGTGGATCTCGGTGCCGCCAACACCGCCGCGGGAACCGTCAGCACCACGATCGACGGGTCCTTCCAGGCCCTCGGCTCCTACAAGAGCGAGAACGGCTCGCTGCTGCTCATGCAGGCCTTCCTCTACGGCATCTCAGCCCTCGTGATTGTTGCCTTCCTGACGGTCTGGACGGTCCAGCGCACCCGGGACATCGCCGTTCTGAAGGCACTGGGCGGGTCCGCCCGCTACATCCTCCGGGACGCCATGGCGCAGGCGGCCCTGGTCCTGCTGGCCGGCGCGGTGGCCGGGGGGCTGGCCGGTGTGGCCGGCGGAGTCCTCGCGTCGCAGGCGGCACCGTTCCTCCTCACGCCCTGGACAACGCTGCTGCCCATCGCCGGAATCGTGCTCCTGGGCCTGGCCGGCGCAGCCCTCGCGGTCCGCAGCGTCGCCCGCGTCGATCCGCTCATCGCCCTCGGCGGCAACTGAGCAGCCCCGGCCCGCCCCATATATTCCTAGAAAGGCATATCTCATGAACTCAACCCTGAACAACACCGCCCTGAACCTCGTCAACGTCACCCTGGAGTACCCGGACGGAGACGGCACCCTCAAGGCCCTGGACTCCGTGAGCCTCAAGGTGCACGCAGGCGAATTCGTGTCCCTGATCGGCCCCTCGGGGTCCGGCAAGTCGTCCCTGCTGGCCGTCGCCGCCACCCTGGTCCGGCCCACCGCCGGCCTGGTGGTGGTCGACGGCGAGGACGCCGGCGGATTGCCCGACTCCGGCCGCACCGCACTGCGGCGGGACAAGATCGGCATCATCTTCCAGCAGCCCAACCTCCTGCCCTCCCTCACCGCGGTGGAGCAGCTCGTGATCACCCAGCGCCTGCGCGGCGGGACAGCGCGGGCGGCCGGGGAACGCGCCGCGGCTCTGATGGACCTTGTCGGCCTCGGGCATGCCCTGGCGAAACGGCCGCACCAACTCTCCGGCGGACAGCGCCAGCGCGTCAACATTGCCCGGGCACTCATGGGCAACCCTGCCGTGCTGCTGGTGGACGAGCCGACGGCCGCCCTTGACCACCAGCGCAGCGAAGCGATCATCCGGCTGCTGCGGCAGGTCACCGACGAATTCAGCGTGGCAACGGTCATGGTCACCCACGACACCGATTTCGTGCCGCTCACCGACGCCGTCGCGAGCATGCGCGACGGACGGCTGTCCGCCAGGGTGGCGACGGCGGCCGCTGCGGCGCCGCGGCAGGGCTAGGGGCTAGGGGACCAGGTATCCGAGGTCCGGGACGCCGAGACCGAACATGTCCTTGAGGGCATGCCGGGCGGCGTGGAAGCCGGGCATGCCGGTGACGCCGGGACCGGGCGGGGTCGACGACGAGCACAAGTACACCCCTGGCAGCGGCGTCCGCCAGGGCACCGGGCTCAGCACCGGCCGCCGCAACATGCCCCAAAGGTCCATGCGGCCTGCGCCGAAGTCCCCACCGACGAAGTTCTCGTCGTACGCCGCCAGCCCTGCGGCCGTGGTCACCTTGAACTGCACCACCACATCCCGGAACCCGGGCGCGAAGCGCTCCAGTTGCGCCATGACCGCATCGCTCATGTCCGCGGTGGAACCGGCCGGAACGTGGCAATAGGTCCACAGGATGTGCCGGCCGGCCGGCGCGCGGCCGGCATCAAAACGCGAGGGCTGGGATACCAGCACGTAGGGCCGGTCCGGATGCCGTCCCGAGGCGACCAGGCGCTCCGCTTCGGCGGTTTCCGCCCTGGTGCCGCCCACGTGCACCGTCCCGGCATCGGCGAGGCTTTCCGCCGCCCACGGCACCGGGCCGGAGAGGATGAAATCGACCTTGCAGGAAGCGTTCCCGAAGCGGAAGGACGCCAGGGCGCTCCTATAGCGCGACGGGAGCCGGCCCTCCGCCAGGTGTAGCAGCGCGGGGGGCGCCACATCCAGCAGCGTGGCCCGGGCCGGCGGCAGCTCCGCGAGCGATGTGATCCGCCTGCCGGTCTCGACCACCCCGCCATGGGCCTCGATGTCAGCGGTCAGCGCCTGGGCAATCGCGGCCGATCCGCCGCGCGGAACCGGCCAGCCGCCGGCATGGCCCAGGGCGCCCAGCATCAGCCCGGCGCCGGCGGCGGTGATCGAGGGCAGCGGCGCCACGGTATGCGCGGCGACGCCGCTCAGCAGTGCGGGAGCCAGGTCCTGGCTGAACCTCGCATTCCACAGCGTCGAGCCTTGTTCGAGCGCCCGGAGGCCGAACGCGGCGGCGGCCAGGGGATCTGCCGGAATCCGCAGCAGCTGGTTCAGGGTGAGGTCCGCGACGCCCTCCACCCGCCGCACGAGGGGCTCCATGAGCTGGCGGTAGGCGGCGCCGTCCCGCCCGAGTTCCGCAACGGTGCGGTCCAGGGAACGGTAGGCCAGCGCCGCGCGGCCGCCGTCGAGCGGGGATCCGTACGAGAGCTCGGGCACCTCCAGGGGCACGCGCCTGGACAGCTCGAACCGGCGGAAAAAGGGTGAGGCCAGAACCATGGGGTGCACGGCCGAACAGACGTCGTGGAAGTGGCCCGGTTCCATCAGTTCGGCGGTGCGCAGTCCGCCGCCGGGTGTGGCGGCCGCCTCGAACACGTGGACTTTGAGTCCGGCCCGCGCCATGGTCACCGCCGCGGCCAGCCCGTTGGGGCCGGAACCGACGACGGCGACGTCAGTCATGCGCTGTGGCTTTCCGCCACGGCACTCTTCCGCCACGGCACCAGGGACGCCGCGGGCCGGCGCAGATCAATCCGCAGCCAGTCCGGGGCACCGTCGAAGGGGCCGCCATGCGGATCATCGATGCGGTGGCGGCGGATCACGTCGCAGGACGGATCCCAGATGTCCCAGGCGACACGGGCCATCAGGTATGCGGTGGCGAGCATGTGGGCAACCACGGCCAGGACGTAGTAGGGCATGTCGATGTTGTGCTGGGTCGAGCCGCCGCTGGTTGCCTGCCCCAGGTACATCCAGATGGCGCCCCAGTGCAGCGCTTCGATGGCTTGCCAGATGACGAAGTCACGCCAGCGGGGCCGGGCGAGGGCGATCAGGGGGATCAGCCACAACACGAACTGGGGGGAGTACACCTTGTTGGTCAGGATGAACGCGGCCACGATCAGGAACGCCAGCTGCGCGATCCTCGGCCGGCGGGGTGCCGTCAGTGCAAGGACCGCAATCAGGATGCAGGCCAGGAGAAACAGGTCCAGTGCCAGGGAGTTGATGGCCGCGGCCTCAAGCGGATTCCAGCCCAGCCGGGCGGCCACCAGGTTGTAGGCGAACCAGGGTGAGCTGTAGCCCGCCGGCCGCTCCTGCGTGAACTGGTAGAAGTACTTCCAGCCTTCCGGATTTGCCGCGGCTACCGGGACGTTGACCGCCAGCCAGGCCGCGGTTGCGGCACCGGCCGTGATCAGCAGCGCCCGGATACGCCCGCTCCGGAGCGCCAGCAGCAGGACGGCGCCGAGGATCAACAGCGGGTAGAGCTTGGTGGCCGTGCCCAGACCGATGAAGATCCCGGCGAGGACGAGCTTGTTCCGCGCAAAGAAGTACATGCCAAGAGCCAGCATGCACACGGCCCACATGTCCCAGTTAATGACGCCCGCCAGGACAATGCCGGGGGCGAGGGCAACCATCGCCGCGTCCCAGGACCGCCGGCGGTTCGTCCGTGCCGTGGCCAGCACGGTGATGATCCAGACGGCGGCGATCAGGGTGGCGTTGACGTCGAAGTAGCCAAGGACGCGGGGATCGTCGGTGCCGGCGCCGGGCACCAGAAGTGCGGTGGCACCCGCGATCAACCCCATCAGCACGGGGTACTCGAAGAGGCTTCCCGGGGTAATGAAGGGGAAGGCGCCATCGCCGAGGCCGCGGTTGCGGAACAGCTCCGGAAAGTCCGAGTAGCACGTGGCGTAGAACTGCCCGGGTGTTTCCCAGCCGTTGGTGCGGCAGAAGTTCTTGAGCAAGATCCCGGCCAGGGCGGCGAGGACAGTGAGGATCACCAGAACACGTTCCACCGTGAAGAATCCCGGCGAAACGATCCCGGGCGCCGAGCGGTGGCCCAAGGGACCGCCTACCAGTTCCGTGAAGTTTCGGAGAAAAGGGTCGCTGCGGCTCGGGATGACCAATCGGACCCGTTTGCGCTCCGGCGGCTTTGTCTCCTGCATGACCTTGAGCTTACCGGGGGACATTGACCCATGCCGCGCCGCGGTCTTCGCTGGCACGTCGTATCGGAGGCCGCCACAACGGCGGGCCATGAAGGGACGCTTAAAAAGGGGGAGCCCGTGCGGCGACGCACGGGCTCCCTGGGATCGGTTCCAATGTCAGTCATCAGGTCCTCCTTCGCTGCGGACAGTCCTGCCGGTAAGGGGCGTCGCCCCTGCACGGGATTAGTCCATGCGCCGGTGGCGGAAGTGTCCGGCCGTCAGCAGATCGGGGCGTCAGCGAATCAGGCCGGYCTGATGCATGGCGAGGAACGTGTCGTCCCGCCTTTGCTCCAGGAGTTGGCCGTTGAAGCGTGTCGACTCCCTGCGGGCCAGCTTTCGGAACAGGACCGTATAGAGCTTGTTCATCATGGTTCTTACCTCCCCTCGGGGACTCGATCGGCGTGCCCGGGTGGCGGGCAGGGCTGTGCGGTGGGCTGGAGCGGTGGTTGCGGTAGTCACAGGGACCTTTCGTTGGTGGGGGATTGCGCCGCCTGGGCTCAATGGGGCGACCTGGAGGCAGCAGGAATGGGCGGATGAAACGGGCGGCCGCATTTTGGGCGCGACAAATAGAGCCCTGGATGCAAGGAATTCGAATAGCCGGTTCCGGGCGTGGCAATTAGCCCGGAAATCCCCGGCCTTAATTTAGGCCGGAATTCCGGATAGGAAAAAGTTATTCGATGGAGAATGGCCCCTTGACGCGGTAGCGCCGAAACCCCAACAAGAAGCTGGGTTCCGAACTATGGGGAGGCTGCGCAACCGCGTGGTTCCGCCTGATCAGGCTGCCGTCATTGGGCTTTCCGTTGAGGAAGGCCAACTGCCACGGGCCCCAAGCTGCATTGCCTGGGACGGGAACGCGGTCAGGAAACAGTCAGTCCGACATTTGGGCGCGGCTCAGCGAACGAGGCCGGGTTGGCGGTGGTGGAGTACATCCATCCGCTAGTCAAAGTAATCATCATTTTCCCAACCTCCTTTTCTGTTCTGCCGTGGCTCCGGCTGACTGGCCGGGCGACGCGCGCCGTGACCCCGGCAAGTCGCCTTGGGGTCAGAAATAAAAATACACTACGAATACGGCCGTTGCCTACCGAATTCATAAACTTTCTTTGACTTTGTTTTAAAAACCGGTTTTAGAGTCCCCAGCGCACGATTGCCGGTGTCTTCTTATCCCATCCCAGTGTGCAGACTTTGGCGGTCCCCAATACGAAATGCCGGCCCTCGCGGGGGTCCAACCCGAGCCACCGGGCGGTCAGGATGCGGGAGAAATGCCCGTGCGCGACGATCAGCACATTGTCCAGGCCCGATTCGAGCACCCGGGCCACGATCTTGTCCGCGCGGGCGGCGACGTCGTCGAGCGCTTCACCATTGGGCACGCCGTGCGTCCAGATCAGGTATTCGGGGTTGTCCTTGCGGATGAGGTCCGAGCTGATGCCCTCATAGTCGCCGTAGTCCCATTCCACCGCCAGCGGCTCCAACTGGGCGTCGGGGTAGCCGGCGAGTTCGGCGGTCCGGCGGGCGCGGCGCAGGGGTGAGGTCAGCACGAGGTCGAAGTCGACGGTCTCGAGCACCCTGCGCGCCTCCACGGCCTGCTGCTCGCCTTCCACCGTGAGGGGCATGTCCGTGAGACCGGTGTACTGCCCGCTCTTAGACCACTCTGTTTCACCGTGCCGCAGGATCCACAGTTGGGGGCGGGGGCCGTTGGATGGTGCGATCACTTAGGACTCCTCAGTGGTGGAAAGTTCGGCGCCGGCGGGCGCCGCCTCGGGCTGTGCCGCCCACCAGTCCCGCAGGCGGGATTCGGCGACGGCGGGATCGAGCGGGCCGTGCTCCATGCGTTCTTCCAACAGGAATTTGTAGGCGCGGCCCACCACGGGACCGGGCTTGAGGCCAAGCAGCGCCATAATCTGGCCGCCGTCCAGGTCCGGGCGGACGGCGTCGAGGGACTCCTGCTCCCGCAGCGCCGCAATCCTGTCCTCGAGGTCGTCGTAGGCGAAGGACAGCCGGTCCGCCTTGCGCTGGTTCCGGGTGGTGACGTCGGAGCGGGTGAGCCGGTGCAGGCGCTCCAGGAGGGGACCGGCGTCGGTGATGTAGCGGCGGACCGCGGAATCGCTCCAGCCGGCCTCACCGTAGCCGTAGAAGCGCATGTGCAGCTCCACCAGCCTGGCCACGGCCTTGATGGTGTCGTTGTCGAAGCGCAGCGCCTTCATGCGCTTGGCGGTCAGCTTGGCGCCCACCATGTCGTGGTGGCGGAAGCTCACTGCGCCGCCCGGTTCAAAGCGGCGCGTGGCCGGCTTGCCGACGTCGTGCATGAGGGCAGCGAACCGCAACACAAAGTCCGGGCCGGGAACCGGGCCGTCCGCCTTCGACTCCAGCGCTGCTGCCTGTTCCAGGACCTGCAGCGAGTGCTGGTAGACGTCCTTGTGGCGGTGGTGTTCATCGGCTTCCAGGCGCAGGGCCGAGACTTCCGGCAGGACCAGGTCCGCGAGCCCGGTATCGACCAGCAGGTCCACGCCGGCCCGCGGCTGCGCGGCGCAGATGAGCTTGATCAGTTCATCGCGCACGCGTTCGGCCGAGATGATGCTGATCCGTTCCGCCATCCGGACCATGGCCTCGCGGACGTCGGCGTGCAGCGACACCCCCAGTTGGGCCGCGAACCTCGCGGCGCGCATCATGCGCAGGGGGTCGTCGGAGAAGGACGTTTCCGGCGGCCCGGGCGTGTTGAGGATCGAGGCGTGCAGGTCGCGGACGCCGCCGAAAGGATCGACGAGCTCCAGCATGGGCAGCCGCAGGGCCATGGCGTTGATCGTGAAGTCCCGCCGCAGCAGGTCATCCGTCAGGGATGTTCCGAAGGCCACTATCGGCTTGCGGGACTCCGGATCGTAGGCGTCGGCCCGGTAGGTGGTGATTTCGATCTGGAAGTCGCCCTTGCGCATCCCGATGGTGCCGAAGGCGCGCCCGATCTCCCAGTAGTTGTCCGCCCATTTCTTGATCAGGGCAACCGTCTGGTCCGGAGTGGCGTCAGTGGTGAAGTCCAGGTCGGGCGAGACCCGGCCAAGAAAAAGGTCACGGACGGGCCCGCCCACGAGGGACAGCTCGTGGCCGGCGTCGACGAAGCGCTGCCCGAGCTCCAGAACCACCGGATCCACCTGGAAAGAAACGGTGTGGGAGTCAGTCTTGTGATGTGCGTGCGCCATAGTTACTTAAGCTTGTCAGAAAACCGCGCCAGCACCACACCGGAACCCACAAGGATCCGGCGGGTTCGTCACGATTGCGCACGAACCGCTCAGGGCCGACTTTCCCGGCCGTCTACTTTCCGGCCATGTTTAGGTCATCAACAGCGGGCAAGAGTCGTTAGAGTGGACCTCATGGCCCATCCCGTACCGAGCGCTCCCGGCAGGAGGACAAACGCACCGTTGCCGTCGGCAATAGGTGCCAACGTCGCGCCTGTCCAGCACACGGGCCAGGCCTCCCTGCCCACCGTGGAGGAAATCTCCGCCGGCGGCGTCGTGGTGGACATGTCCGATGCCGACCTGCGGGTAGCGATCATCGCGCGCCTGAACCGCGGCGGACGTCTCGAGTGGTGCCTGCCGAAGGGCCACCCGGAAGGCAAGGAAAGCAACGAGGAAGCCGCGGTCCGCGAGATCGCCGAGGAAACCGGGATCGAAGGCAAGATCCTGGCACCGCTGGGAAGCATCGACTACTGGTTCACCGTGAGCGGGCACCGCGTCCACAAGACCGTGCACCACTACCTGTTGCGGGCCACCGGCGGGGAACTCACCATCGAAAACGATCCGGACAAGGAAGCCGTGGACGTCGCGTGGGTTCCGATCCAGGAGCTGGCGCGCAAGCTGTCCTTCCCCAACGAACGCCGCATCGCGGATCTGGCCAAAGAAGTCCTGCCGGAAGACCGCTGAAGACCGCCGGTGCGGCCGGTCACGTCCACGGATAGCGACTAATGCCCCGCGCGGGTGAGACGATGAAGACGATGTCATCAGCCAAACCCGCCCCCGTACCCTCCGGCCCCGCCGATTCCAAAGCTGCCCAATCCGGAGAAGCCCGTTCCAGCGCCGTCATGGCCGCCGGAACCCTCGTTTCGCGTTTCCTGGGCTTCGCCAAGACCTGGATGCTGGCCGCCGCCCTGGGCCTGGGCTCGACGGTCAACGACACTTTCATCAACGCCAACAACCTTCCCAACCTGATCTTCCTGCTGGTGGCCGGCGGGGTGTTCAATGCTGTTCTGGTGCCGCAGATCATCAAAGCCAGCAAGGCGCCGGACAAGGGAGCGGACTACATCAGCCGGCTGCTGACGCTGGCGGTGCTGGTGCTGCTCGTTCTCACGCTGCTGGTCACGCTGCTGGCGCCGTCAGTCATTCAGCTGACCACCCAGGGCTACTCGCCGCAGCAGAAGGCCCTCGCGGTGTCGTTCGCGTTCTGGTGCCTTCCGCAGATCTTCTTCTACGGCCTGTACGCCCTGCTGACCCAGGTCCTCAACGCCCATGGGGCCTTTGGACCCGCGATGTGGGCGCCAATCATCAACAACGTCGTGGCGATCGCCGGGCTGGGCATGTTCATCGGCATCATGGGGGCCAACGCCACCAACCCGCACACGATCGACAACTGGGGCCCGTTCCAGACCATCCTCGTCGCCGGGTTCTCCACAATAGGCGTCGCCACCCAGACCGCCGTGCTGCTCATCCCCGTGTTCAGGCTCCGGCTCGGGCTGCGGCCGCGCTTCGGCTGGCGCGGGGTCGGTCTGGGCCATGCCGCGAAGCTGAGCGTCTGGACCCTGGCGACGGCCGCCGTCGGGCAGTTCGCCTTCCTTTACGTCATGCGCATCGCGACGATCCCGGGCGCGGAACGGCTCCGCCTTCAGCAGGCGGGGGACACCGCCGCGGCCGGCAACATTCCGGGCAACGCGGTGCTGGAGGTGGCCAGCCAGCTGTACCTGCTGCCGCACTCCATCATTGCCCTGTCCCTGGCCACCGTGCTGTTCAACCGGATGACCCGGGCGTCCCAGGACGGAGACCGGGCCGCCCTGCGAAACGCGCTCTCCCACGGGCTGCGGACCATGGCCGTGGCAACCGTTTTCGGCGCGCTGGCGCTCTTTGCGCTGGCCGGACCGCTGGGCATGTTCTTCTCGGGCGGGCAGCGCCAGGACGGCGTCATGCTGGCCCAAACCCTCACGATCCTGGCCCTCAGCACCCCGTTCATGAGCGCCAACTTCATGATGTCGCGGGTGTTCTACGCCAATGAGGACGCCCGGACGCCGTTCTTCATCCAGTTGGTCCTGGCGCTGGTCAACCTGGCGGCCGCGTTCGCGATCCAGTTCCTGCCGTTCGATCAGATCATTTTCGCCATCGCGATCCTCTACACGGCCGGCAATATCCTCTCCGTGATAGTCAGCGCGACCTTCCTGCGCCGGCTCCTGGGCCACCTCGACGGGCCCCGCATCGCCAGCTCCTACATCCGCATGGGGTATGCGGCCCTGGGTTCCGCCCTCGCCGGAGCTGTGGCGTTGTGGCTGCTGGGCAGCTACAACCCGGACGGCTACGCCTGGAGCGACCGGATCGCCGCCCTGGTGACAATCGTCGTCGTCGGTCCCGTCATGCTGGCCGCCTATTTCCTGCTGCTGAAGCTCTTCCGGGTCACCGAGCTGCAGGACCTCCTGGCGCCGCTCCTTGGGCGGCTCCGGCGCAGGGCCGCCGCAGGGCCCGGCACGGGGCCGCAGGCAGGCGGCGCGGCGGAGGTCCGGAGGGCACCGGAGCGGGCCACCGTCTCGGTGGATACGGGCCTGATTCCGCGAATTTCCGGCGAGTTCGACGCCGAGTCGTTCCGTGCCGGTCCCGACATCCGGGAAGAGGACTCGTTCCCTTACGGCCGTCCCGCGGGCCCGGAGGGCGGTTACCTGCCGGCGGAAGACCTCCCCAGCACCGCGCAGGGCGGCTTGGGCAAGGGCGATGTTCCCTTGCCGGGCCGCCGCACCTACCAGGGCCCGGCCGGCCACAACCCCTACTTCCCGTTTGGCGGGAAAAAGAAAAAATGATCCCGGCTCCGTTTCGAACTGCCGTGCTCACGCGGCCTGGACAGAGCATCGGCTAGGATCGAAGACTAACAAGGGAAGTTGCGGACCAGCGGTCAACCGGCTTACCGGAGGGCACACGGTCGCTCTCGGAGTGACCACGTCGGCAGGTCCCGGACAGTCTAGGAGGAGCCCGTGTCCCACCCGATCGATGTCGGATCAGTACTCGGTGGCCGCTACAAGGTCACTGCCACCGTACTGACCTCACATGACCAGGATCTGGTGCTGGACGGTGTGGACCAGGTGCTCAACCGCCCCGTGAGCATCCTCGTCGCAGGCCCGGGCAACGCCGATCAGGTGGCCCAGAGCGCCCGTGAAGTGGCCACGGGCGAACGCCCCGGCAACGTGCAGATCCTCGATCTTGGCGTCAGCGATGCCACCACGTACCTGATCACCAACCACACCTCGGCGGCGGATCTGCTGGATCTTGTAGTCTCTTCCAACCCGCCGTACGTCGAACCCTTCTTCACGGACACGCTGGGCAGCGAGATCTTTGGGCAGGCCCGCTCCCACGAACCCGAAACCTACGACGGGCTTTACGACGACGAGGAAGTCGACGCCGGGTACATCAACTATGGCCAGGCCCAGGGCGCAAACGCACAGCCGCCGGTTTCCCCGGCGGCGCCCCCCGCGGGAGTACCGTCGCGGCCCGCGGCCGCTCCTGCTGCCGCGGCAGGCGTCGCGGCAGCAGCCGGGGCGGCCGCCAGGGCACCCAAAGCCCCCACAACCGCACCGCAGGAGACGGCCGCGCATTCAACGGCGCCGCAGCCCGTCCAGAACGGCGGCGCGCCCCGCCAGGCCGAACCGGCAGCGCAGCAGCCGGCAACCGCCTCGGCACCAAAAGTTTCCTTGTGGTCCGACGACGACTACACCGGTGACGATCAGCACGGCGGAGAGCACCACGGCGGCGCAGCCACGGCTGCCGGAGTGGCTGCTGCCGGCTTCGACTCCGCGGATCGGGCTCCGGGCAACTTCCCCGCCTCCGCCCGTGCCGCCGTCGACCAGGATGAAGACGAGTACGAGTACGAAGACGAGGACGAGCCCAACCGGGAGCCGCGTTCCATGCGCTGGCTGGTGGGCGGGCTCCTGGCTGCCGTGCTGGTGGTGGGCCTGATCTTCGCGGTCACCAACCTTGGCAGCCTCTTCAAGAGCAGCCCGCAGACCAACGCCGCAACCTCCGCCTCCTCCAGCGCACCGGAACCGTCCACCGCGCAGCCGTCGTCGACCGCCACCGAGGCGCCGGCGGCCGGACCGCCCGTCATCGAAGACGTGACGCGACTCGGCAACTTCGATTTCGCCGGAAATTACGACTCCGACCTCGTCAAGACCTTTGACGGGAACGGCGCGAGCTTCTGGTCAGACATGGAATTCGCGACGGACGACTGGGGCGGACTCGCCTCCGAAGTTCCGCTCGTGGTCAAGCTGAAGGACCCTTCCAAGGTCTCCTCAGTCACTCTGAGCCAGTTGGGGGCCTCCGGGGGCAACATCAGCGTCTTCACCAATGACAAGCCGACCCTGGACGGTGCAAAGCAGATTGGCAGCAACAGCTTTACGTCACCGGACCTGACCATGCCGCTGTCTGAACCCGTCACGGCGCAGTACGTGATCGTGTCCATCAAGAAGCTTCCGAAGCTGGCCGCACCCAAGACCCGCTATGGGTACGGCCTGCGCCTGGCCGAAATCAAAGTCCAGTAGCGGCCCTGCGCGGCCGCCGTTGCGCTGTAAGGCTGCGGCGTAGGCTCTGCAGCTGCGCTGTAAGGCCGCGGCTGCGCTCTAAGGCTGCGGTCGTGCGGCGGCGGTCGTGCCCGCCGGCGGGCCGGTAATCCTGGGTCGTCTCCGGCCCCGGCCCCGGCAAACCGGTACCCTGAGTAGTGGTGTTGCTCCGTGACGCCCATTTCGGCCGGAATATTCAATGCCCGGCAATAGTTGTGCCATGTGGCCGGCCATCGAGGCGGGCGCATCGACAAAGGAAGAGGTTCACCGTTCAGTGAGCAACGCAGAAAACACTGCCTCCGAAGTACGTGATGTCATCATCGTCGGCTCCGGCCCGGCGGGCTACACCGCAGCGGTGTACACGGCGCGCGCGAACCTGAAGCCGCTGCTCCTGGCAGGCTCGGTTACGGCCGGCGGCGAACTGATGAATACTACGGACGTGGAGAACTACCCAGGGTTCCCCGACGGCATCATGGGCCCGGACCTGATGGAGAACTTCGAGAAGCAGGCCGCCCGTTTCGGCACGGAGATCCAGTTTGAGGACGTCACCGATTTGGACCTCGACGGCGACGTCAAGACGGTCACCATCGGCACGGGGGAGACCTTCAAGGCCCGTTCTATCATTCTTTCCACCGGCTCGGCCTACCGCGAGCTCGGCTTGCAGAACGAGAAGAGGCTTTCGGGCCACGGTGTGAGCTGGTGTGCAACCTGCGACGGTTTCTTCTTCAAGGATCAGGACATTGCCGTTATCGGCGGCGGCGACTCCGCCATGGAAGAGGCCCTGTTCCTCACCAAGTTCGCCAAGTCCGTCACGGTGGTCCACCGCCGCGATGCCCTCCGCGCTTCAAAGATCATGGCTGACCGCGCCTTGGCCCACGAGAAGATCAACTTTGTGTGGAACACCGGCGTGGAAGACGTGTTGGGACAGGACAAAGTCACCGCATTGCGGTTGAAGAACCTGGTGGACGGCACGGAATCCGAACTGGCCGTAACCGGAGTGTTCGTGGCAATCGGAAACGATCCCCGCACCGATCTGGTCAAGGGCAAACTCGAGCTGACCGCAGAGGGAACCATCGCCGTGGACGGCCGCACCTCGAAGACCAGCGTCCAGGGCGTCTTCGCTGCCGGCGACGTCATTGATCCGACCTACCGCCAGGCCATCACCGCCTCCGGTTCCGGATGTGTGGCGGCCCTCGACGTCGAGCACTACCTCGCAGATTTCCACGCCTAATCGGCGCGCAGCAACCAACGGAAGAGAGACAAAGGTTATGAGCAACGCAAAAGACGTAACGGACGCCAGCTTCAGCACTGATGTACTGGCCTCCGAGAAGTCCGTCATTGTCGATTTCTGGGCCGAATGGTGCGGCCCCTGCCGCAAGCTGGGTCCGATTCTTGACGAGATTTCCGTCGAGTACAGCGAGAAGGTTGACGTGGTCAAGGTGAACGTTGACGACAACCCGGCCATCGCTGCCGAGTACGGCATCACCTCCATCCCTGCCGTCTACCTGTTCCAGGGCGGCGAGGTCAAGGGCACCGTGATCGGCGCCCGGCCCAAGCAGTTCTTCGAAAAGGAATTTGCGGACGTCCTGTCCTAGGCCGACCGAGAGTGGCCCCCGCTTCTGGCGGGGGCCACTTTTTTGTTGTGCTCCAAGGCCATCGGTCGGGGAGTAGGACTAGGCGGACACACCATAGATCTGCCATAACCGTTGTTACAACCTTGGGTGGCTGTCTATCGGCATTGTTTTTTGTCTGCTGGCTGACAATTCTCTTGGCTGCTGCCGGCTTGTGGAATGGGCCATCATTCGGCCGGCGAACTGCTATTCGTGCTGACACGCACGGAAGGTGTTTGGCCGTTGCGCAGGGGACACCACCGCCTTGTTTCACGTGAAACATGGTGGTCGCGACGATCCACCTAGCAGTTGCTGCGCCGTGTGCGCCCGCGCATAGAAGAGAACGGTTTCCGGTAGGGACATCCCACTCGATTTCCGTTGCCTTCGTGGTCACGGCCGGGCGTCGTGTCGCCAATATTCCAGAGTGGGTGACCGTCACACAATGATGTTTCACGTGAAACATCCAATTCTTGAAGGGTCAGCAAATTTGACGCGGCTTTGGGAATGAGTCCGGACTCTAGATGCGCTCCAAACATTCTTTGTCCACCGCAGGGGAGTCGAGGGTGGAGGCCGCGCTCATACCAGGAGCCCGGTCTTCTGACGGGAAGGCATCCACCGATACTGCCGTAAGGGCGGCGTAGTACCCCCACTGCCGCCCCGAGATCGGGCAGCCCCGCGTCAGCGCAACACGCCATGACTACTCCTGCACGTCCGCCATGGGTCTGGGAGGGGTGGGGGCCGCCAGGGTCCGCGGCGAAATAGTACTGGGCGACGGATGACCACGACTGCACTTGACTGTCCCACCGACACATATTCGTCCATTTTTCCAGGAACGGCGATCAGCGCCTGCCAGTCATTACCAGGTGTAGCGACCGGCCGGTTCGGACATTGTTTCACGTGAAACAGTGTGTACGTCGCAGGCCTCCGAATTGTCCCGCCCACCTCCGGGGTCCCTACGTTTCACGTGAAACTGGAAGGCTCATCACGAGAGCGCCGAATACTTCCACCCACCGGCGCCGCACCAATGTTTCACGTGAAACGCCCTTGGTCCCAACCATAAATCGCACATGAGGACGACATGATAGTTGGCTCTTAGATAAACCAATGGGGCCATCGGCTCAGCTTACCCATTTCCACGTGAATTGGGGCCGGTGTGACGGACGCAAAGATGCGCTCGATGGTCTGCGCCTCCCTGCTGGAAGGGCCAGGCACAACGTTGGCCGAGCGGCCCCAGGACGGTGGCCCGTGCCCGTGGACGCCAACATTCCTCGCCCAACGCTCGATGCGGCACCGCCGGCTGCGACCACAGTTCCGCACAACAGACGGGATTTCGCGCAGACCACCGAATCCCACCCCGTCCCGGCATCTCCAGAACGCTCGGTTTCACGTGAAACATGTCAGCGGACCAGTAAAAGTCTCCAGCGAGGCAGACCCAGATTCACGTCCGTAGCCCACGATGGGGGAACCGCCGCCAGCCCCTTCAGGCCTCTGCGAGCCGCCGCGTGTGTGGACATGCGAACCTAGGTGCCTATGAAGCGGCGCGCCGTACGCCCCAGAACGGGCGGGGAACTTGCTTGAGCTCAGCCCGGAGCGTGGGGCAGAGTGCTCATGTGCGCTCTGCCCCACGCCTACGACCAAGGGCCTATGTTGTCTGATTTTAGAGCGAACCGACGATCAATTTCGGATCGCTGCGGCAGTCAGTCAGCGAATGAACACGCCCCGCCGCCGTTACCGCCGGCGCAGTTCCCGCACTCTGCGTGGCGTAGGACGCACGGACCGGACCTGCTTTCCATGGGGCAACCGACCAAACACAGGGCCCGGCCCTGAGGCGATTCCACCGGTTAGGCCCCCACTATATTCAATTCATGGCGCGTCTCGACAGTTGCTCCTCTGCGTCTCTGCGCCTCCGGTCCGCGTCCAATTCGCCTTGCCCGAGGCTCCGCTCGTCTTCCCCAGGGTTCCTGTCCATGGACCCTCCGGCGGCAGCCAGGGTCAAACGCGCAGTGCCTGTTCACAGTTCGTGGGCTGATCGGTTCATCAAACACCATCCCCGTTCGGCGCGCGGCATGATCATGTCCCAGCTGAACAATGCCCACGCTCTCCGCCCCGGGCCGCTTCGGTCTAAGGCACCACTCAAGCTACATTAAGGCTTGCCCAAACTCATGTGCTGGCTGCAGCCGGGCGCCCTATTCCGCTCTAGGGGGGAGCGGATTGAGCCGGCTCCTGTATCCCCGAGGTGGGCCAATTCGATATTCGCGGAACAAGAAGATCGCGCGCCTGTTCTCATGAAGGCTTGTTCTCATGAAGGTTGGACCCCTGCCCTGCCAGTCGCGGCGCAGCAGGTTCGACTCCATGGCGGCCAGACCAAGGACACCCAGGTCCAGCCACGAACCTGCCCCCGCCCCTGCAGGCGCCGCGACCGCCGCTGCCCTTTATGGATGTGCTTCGAGCCCTCGGCATCTGTCCGCAAATCGCCACACTCATGGTGACACCGTGAATGCCTTCCGACTGTCAATACACGAGCTTCACGACCGGCATCCTGGGCGCTAGGCGAAGGTCAGCGGCGGCCGATACAAGCGCATTCCCGGCCCGTCCAGCGGCCACAGAATCCGGAGCTCACTCGATATCCACGAGTTTCTCCACAGAAGTTATTCACACTGTTATCCACAGGTGCTGAGAGATTATTCACATGCCCTTTCCTAGTGGGCCGCCGAGGGCGGTCGCCCCTCCGAACTGGCTGTCTGACCAGCCACCCACCGTCCCAGAGACATGTCCTGGACCCCGATTAAGAACTCCGGCTCGYAATCACGGCGGAGAGCGTATATCGCCGAAAAATTAACCATAGAACGTCGATTTAGTACATCTTCGCGAATGCTTCGACCATCGTCGCTGCACACCATGATCATGTTTCACGTGAAACGGACTGGGAGCCCTGAAAGGACGTTCGGCGCCGTTGTCACGACGACAACTCGCCCAAGAATCTGGCGACACGAACGGGCTGCAATCAGTCACTAATCCACAAAGTTATCCACAGCAATATCCACCGCTCTATCCACCGCCCCATCCACCGGCCGCTGGCTAAAATCCGAGCGGGGAACGGCCACACGAATCCCACCTGGATGCACCCTTGACCTGCAGTGAAGTGCTCTCCGGACGTGTCATACCAAGGCGGCCGGGAACTGCAATCCACGTGGGGCGAACAAACCCGTCGCGCGCCGAGACCGCCAGCGTGCCATTGCATCGCCCGACGCGCCGGCCGAAGCCAGCTTGTTCCACAGCGCCAGGCGGAACTCAAGAGAACCAGGGGAGCGGAGCCACTGTCCCAAGGAACTCCTCCATCCCACGTCCAGGGGATCTCTCTGCCGTGCCAAGATGCCACGACGACACCCGAGGACCCGACGAACTTTGCCGGGCAGCTCACATTCTGTGAGTACGGAGACCTTGGCGGGCCTCACACCCTCGCTGCGTCTGTCTGCTCGATCATCCTTCCACGCCGGTCCGCGGACCCGATGTGTCCGTTGGCCGATGCAGACACGAAGAGGCTCGTCGACCGTGTGTTTGCCATACGTTGTTTGCACTGGGACAGCACTGGTCCTGTTCCGACTGAAGCATTGCCGGTCGACTTGGGGATTCGCATGAGGGAGGCGCCGGACTGCAAAAAGCGGTCGGCCCGGTCGTGCCGGCACAGTTGACACGCGCAAGCACAAGTCCCGAACCCAATCAGACTGGCCCTGATGCCTGCCTTCCCTTCTTTGCGGTTTGAATCCCTCCGGTTGCTGCACCAACTTACGGGTCCGGCGCGGTCAGCGGATTGGATCCTAAAGGCAACTGCGCCCTGATGCCCGGGGGCGACGAACCTGGCCGCCCGAAACACGCTGGTCCGGGGGAGCGGACCCGGCCCGGGTAGCCGTGTAGTTGGACATGCAGCAGCTCGGCAGCTTCCCTCTGGTGTCGGCTGGATGCCCACACAAGAACCACCCCGACAGTTCCGGCCAGGCTGAATCCGCAGGGAAGGCGTGATTGACGCCTGGGACTGATCGGTACGACCCCGGCCCTACTTCACGTGGGCTCCGCTTCCCTTCTCGCGGGTGCGTCGCGTGGCCTGAGCTCCTGCTGGAGGACTCCTTCCAACCACTCTGCAGCAGGGTCAGCCGATGTGCAGCAGTACAGGACCTGCGCTGCACTCTCATCAAGCGGGTACCGGCAAGCCGGCAGGCGCCGGCAGCGGCAAAGTGTGGGGGGCCCTAGGTGTCCGGTGCGCGATTCCGGATGAGGGGTGCCGTGTCCGGGGTGCCGGGAAAGCCCCACACAGGGCCATCTCGGCCATTGGATAAGGCGTCCGGCTCGCCGGAGGAAGCTGAAGAATGCGACAGGACCAGTACGCCCGCCGGGGCCCTCAGGGAGATCAGGCATGCCTCGCACACCAACATGCCACATGGCGCATGGTTACGGCTGGATGCGGCGACGGGACTGCAGCAGTACGTTGGCGGTCATGGCACCCGGATACCGGGGTGGGGAGGATGCGTGTCAGGGCCCCGGTTCCGGTTGCCCGGGTCCCGGCAAACTGACGGGCACAATCAAGTATTGAATGCCGAACCTAGGACGCGGGGGCAACCCAGTGAAAGGGGGGTGAACAGCAAACCGGCGGGGGAGTCGAAGGACGCAGACATTCGCAAAAGGGAGGCAACTCCGGTCAGCTTCCGCTGTCACAGTCCCACGAGAGGCCTCTGCCCGCGCGATCGAGACCACCTACTTTCTGCGGCACCGACGCCAGATCACCCTCCCTAACACGGCCCGCGTCCATTCCCGCGCCAAGGTCGGCGTCCGGCCTGCACCGTCGCCCTCGTCCCGATCTGCACGCCAAGCTCGGCGTCCAGGTCTGCACCGTCGCCCTTGTCCCGACCTTCGTCCACGCCCGCATCGATACCTCTGTCCAGGGTTCGTTTCGAGGCGCGTGTCGGACGCCTACTTCAACCGTAACCACCGGAACGGCCTACAAATCCATCGCCGAACCCGACGAAGCACGTAGCTGACCAGCCTGCCGGCCTCTGCACGAACTCAGGGTTCACCCACTTCAATTTTCCTTCACGGAGGGTGCCTTCACGGCCCGTGATCGTAAGCAGCGGGAGAGTGCCGCGGGCCTCTGCCAGGAGCGGACAGTGCCGCATCAGGGCATCTCAAGGCGTGCAAGGCTTCAGCTGCGCTCCAGTCGGCTTCGCCTTCCCTCAGTCAACCACGCGGCCACACAACGCAGCAGCGGCGCCGTATGGCACTTTCAGCGGCGCACAGGAGCGGGTGACCCCGCAGAGACTGGCAACGGTACAACAGTCGCTCCGAGGTTCGGCTGTGGCTGCGGCGAGCTTGCACCGCCGCCAAGCAGCAGCCGCGCCGTAGTGAGTCGCTTCCCCTGCTTCGCATCGGCATGGATGAATGTGGTCGCATAGCGCACCCGCGGCCGGCCCGGCCGCCAGGAAAAGGTGGCCCATAGCTGCGGGCCGACCCCCTTCAAGGGGAGGCTGAACCGTCATGACGCAGACGGTGGACCCTTGGTCGAAACGACGGCATTCGCTCGGCATCCCAGTCCACCGGCATTGCCATGACCATGGACGGGGACGCAGTCCAGCTGCCGGAGTGACGACAGCGCATCGGTCTCCAGCCGGTGGCCGGATTCTTCTGCCCTTTTGCGTCCTCACCTGGGCGACCAGCCAGCAAGGCGTTCGATGGGGCAAGGCGCAGATTCGCGGCCCCGTTTCACGTGAAACATTGATGGACCGCTCCCTCTCAGCTCTTCATTGAGCTCTGGAAGGTGGCGAAGATGGCTGTCGCTGAAAAGCGCGATCGCAGCGGCATCGACAGGGAGGGGCCCCTTCCGCATAAAGGAGAACTGTATGTACAGCCGCCATTTCACTCGGCGTAGCCGTTCCATGGAATCAGAAGCTCCACCCACGAAGCGCAACAGAGTGGACGGTACGGCCACCGGAAGCCCATCGACTCCACAACAGGATGCTCAGCAGGAAGCTCCGTCCCAGTCTGGGACATCCGCCTGCCCAGCACCAGCCCGTCGTTCCGCACGTGTGCCTCAGTCTCGCCGAAGTAGATCCGGCAATACTGACAATTTCCACAGAAGGACCACGGCGCTGCGTCGGCCCCACTCCCGCAGCCGCGAACACGACAGCGCCGAACCCGACACCACCGAATCCGCCGGAACCGAATTGGCCGGCACCGGCAGCATCGGTAGAGACAAAAAAGGGAGGGTCTGTTTCACGTGAAACAGACCCTCCCGGAGAACTCAGCGAGTCGCGACCTAGCTTGGCGCTCCCGGCGTGAGGACATCCATGATGCGGTTCAGGTCCTCAACGCTGGCGAACTCAATGCTGACACGCCCCTTGCGGGCACCAAGCGAAATCTTGACATTAGTATCGAGGCGGTCAGACAGCGACGACGCCAGGTAGTCCAGTCGCTCGTGGCGCGCTCCCGCCCGCGGGATGTTGTTCTTGGCCGGCGAGGCGGGGCTCTGATACAGGGTCACGGCTTCTTCGGTCGCTCGGACCGACATGCCCTCTGAAACAATCTTCTGCGCCAGGCGTTCCATGGCCGCGGCGTCAGGAAGTGCCAGGAGTGCTCGGGCATGCCCTGCGGAGATGACATTTGCCGCGACCCGGCGCTGCACCAGCGGGGGCAGCTTCAGCAGGCGCAGGGTGTTGGAAACCTGGGGCCGCGAACGCCCGATCCGGTCCGCCAGCTGCTCGTGCGTGGTGCCGAAGTCCTCGAGCAGCTGCTGGTAGGCCGCCGCCTCTTCGAGCGGATTCAGCTGGCTGCGGTGCAGGTTCTCCAGCAGCGCGTCGCGAAGGAGGTCGTCATCGGTGGTGTCACGGACAATCGCCGGGATAGTTTCCAGGCCCGCGGCCTGTACTGCACGCCATCGTCGCTCACCCATGACGAGCTCATAGGGTTCGCCACCCTCTTCGGTTGAGGTACGGACCACAATTGGCTGGAGGACGCCAATTTCCCGCACGGAGTGCACCAGCTCCGCCATGTCATCTTCATCGAAGACCGAGCGGGGTTGCTTGCGGTTGGGGTGGATGTCAGTAACCGGGATTTCGGCAAACCTGACGCCGGGCACCTCGACGAGGTCAACAGTACCCTCGTCGCCGTGCTCGGGCGAGGAATCAAACGTCAGCTGTTCGCCGGCGTCGGACGCAGTCGCCTTGGCAGCAGCGGGGGCCGGCTTGGAAGCAGCCGACTTTCGGGCGGGAGCTTTCTTGGTGACGGCGGCAGCAGCGCTGCCGGTTTCAGTGGTGTCAACCGTGAGATCAGCGGAATCGTCGGCCTTGAACGGTGTGGACTTCGGCTCCTTGTCCCGTGCGGCAGTGGCGTCCGGTTGCGGCTCGGCGTCGGAGGTCTTTTTTCGGGCTTCAGGGAAGAAGAGGTCCACGGGCCGGGATGGGGCAGCGCCGTTTCCGGAGGCGTTTGCCGCGGCGGAACTTGGAATGAGTGCGCCAAGTCCACGGCCGAGGCCGCGTCGCTTATCGCTCATGGATAAATCCCTCCAGTGGAAGAGCCGGGATTCACCTGGCTCTGGTTAGTGCAATTCTTGAAAGATTCTAACGTTCCGCGATTTCCGCGGCGGCTTCCAGGTAGGACAGGGCACCGCTGGAAGAAGGATCATACGTCATGACAGTTTGCTGGTAGCTCGGCGCCTCGGAAATACGGACCGACCTCGGCACCACAGCGCCGAGCACCTGCTTCGGGAAGTGCTCCCGGACCYCGGCTGCCACCTGGGCGGCGAGGTTGGTGCGGCCGTCATACATGGTCAGCAAAATAGTGGAAACAACCAGGTCAGCGTTCAGGTGCTTCTGGATCATCTCGATGTTCTTCAGGAGCTGGCTGAGGCCTTCGAGGGCGTAGTACTCGCACTGGATCGGGATAAGGACTTCGCCTGCCGCACAGAACGCATTTACCGTCAGGAGCCCGAGGCTCGGCGGGCAGTCGATGAAGATGTAGTCCAGCCGCTCCTCGCCATTCTTGGCGCGCTCCTTGGAGTACACATCGATTGCGCGGCGCAACCGCTGCTCGCGGGCCACCAGGCTAACGAGTTCAATTTCGGCACCGGCAAGGTGGATGGTGGCGGGCGCACAGATCAGGTTGTCGATGTCGGGGCACGGGGCCACGACGTCCTTCAGCGGGACATCATTGATCAGCACATCGTAGATGCTGTCGACATCGGCGTGGTGCTCGATTCCCAGGGCGGTGGAAGCGTTGCCCTGGGGATCGATGTCGATGACGAGCACGTTCAGGCCAGCGGCCGCCAGCGCGGCGGCGATGTTCACGGTCGTCGTGGTCTTGCCGACGCCGCCCTTCTGGTTGGAAACGGTGAAGATCCGGGTTTTCTCCGGTTTGGGGAGCTGCCGGCCGAGCAACCGCTCGCGGCGCTTGTTTTCGTGCGCGAGTTCGCGGGCGATGGGACTGGAATCATCGATGGAATCCAGCACGTTCCCCGTGTGCGGAAGGGATGTTTCACGTGAAACACCGGCCATCCCGGTCGTCTTCGCAACCGAAGCCGTGTGATTTCCGGAGTAGTCAAAAGCTACTGCAGGAGCCGTAAACGCCCGTGCGGACCCCAGGGACACAAACGGCGGGATCCGTTGTGTGGAGGCTTCGCTACTGCTCACTATGACACGCTCACTCTCATTCGGCTCTTACTGCCGGTTACTAGCCTAACCTCTTCCCCTCAGACTCCCCGGGCACCGGGGCCGGTGCTAGGTAATCTTTTGAGGCTTATTCACTACGATTCGCACAACGGTGGTGGGTTCCTCAAGCAGGTCTTCGCCCACCACCACCACGGACGTCTGAATGCCGCCCAGTTTGCGGATAACCTTGGCGGCTTTTTCGATTTCCTCGCCGGCGCTCCGTCCCTTGATGGCGACGACTTCGCCCTTGCCGGCCAGGAGCGGAATGGTCAGCCCGGCGAGATTGGAAAGCGCGGATACGGCGCGGGCAGTCACGACGTCGGCGTTCACGAGTCCCACTGCGAGTTCCGCGCGGGTGCGCATGATCGTGACGTTCTCGAGGCCAAGATCATCCACTACCTCCTGGAGCCAGATGACGCGGCGCTCCAGTGGTTCGATCAGCGTCAGTTCCAGATCCGGCCGCGCAATGGCCAGGCACAGGCCAGGCAGGCCGGCGCCGCTGCCGACGTCGGCGACATGGCTTCCATGGGCAATCTGGCTCTCGATGACGGCGCAGTTAAGCACGTGCCGGCTCCAAAGCCGGGGCACCTCGCGGGGCCCGATCAGGCCCCGTTCGGTCCCGGACGTCGCCAGGTGCTCGACATAGCGTTTCGCCAGTTCCAGGCGGTCGCCGAAGATGGACTCTGCTGCCTTGAGTTCCGGGGCGGTAATTTCAACCATCAAGCTAGTCAACGGTTCAGTCTGCGGAGACAACGATGTGCCGGTCGGCGCCTTCGCCTTCGGACTCGCTCACGAGTCCCAAATCAGCGACGGCGTCGTGCACGATCTTGCGCTCGTAGGCGCTCATCGGAGCCAGGGCAACTGCCTCACCGGAATCCTTCACAGCAGCGACGGCGTCTTCAGCGATCTTCTGCAGGTCGCCGGCACGCTCGGCACGGTAGCCGTTGATATCCAGCACCAGCCGGGAGCGGTTCTCCGTCGCGGAGAGGACCGCGAGCCGCGTGAGCTCCTGGAGGGCCTCAAGGACTTCGCCGTCACGGCCCACCAGGCTGTCCAGCCCGGCGGCTTCCTCTTCGGCGACGATCGAGATGTACGTGCGGCCGTTGCGGACCTCGATGTCGATGTCGCCATCAATGTCCGCAATATCCAGCAGTTCCTCGAGGTAGTCCGCAGCGACGTCGCCTTCTTCTTCGAGGCGGCTGGCGGAAACACTCTTGCCGGTGCCGGCGTCCGCACCCTGTGACGAGTCGTCGGCCGCGCTCAGGGCGTCGTCCCGGTCCTCGTCAAACTCGGCGGAAATAGCGTGTTCGGTGCTCTCGGCGGACATTACTTCCTCTTCCTGTTCTTACGTTGCGGCTGGACGCGCTGGGTCTTGGCTTCGACGGCGGCCGCGGCGGAGGCTTCGGCTGCCTCGGCGTCGACCTTCTTGCCGCCCAAAAGGGGCAGGGCGGGCAGGCCCTTGGCTGCCCGGCGCTCGGCGAGAGCCTTGGCCGCCGGAGATCCCGGCGTAGGCATCCGGCGGATCACGAAGAACTGCTGTCCCATGGTCCACAGGTTTGTGGTGGTCCAGTAGATCAGGACGCCGATGGGGAAGTTAATACCGCCCACACCGAAGACGACCGGCAGGATGTAGAGCATCATTTTCTGCTGGCGCATGAACGGGCTGGCCAGGGCCTCTTCGGACATGTTCTTGGCCATAATCTGCTTTTGCGTGATGAACTGCGAGGCCGTCATGGCCAGGATCATCACGATGGAGAGGATCCATACCGACATCTGGTTCCCGCCGCCGCCGTGGAGCAGGGAGGCGGAGAGCGGGGCACCGAAGATGGTGGATTCATCGAACTGCTTGACCTGTTCGGCGCTCATCGCGCCGATGCCATGCCCGCTGGATTTGGCCGAGCTGATGCCGGAGAGCACCTGGAAGAGCGCGAAGAAGAAGGGCATCTGGATCAGCATGGGCAGGCAGGCGGAGAACGGGTTGGTGCCGTGCTTCTTGTACAGCGCCATCTGTTCCTGCGCCATGGCCTGGCGGGAGAGCTGGTCCGTCTTGCCCTTGTACTTGTCCTGCATTTTCTTCAGGTCCGGCTGCAGCAGCTGCATCCCGCGCTGGGCCTTGATCTGCTTGACGAAGACGGGAATCAGGGCGGCGCGGATGACCAGCACCAGCCCGATGATGGCCAGGGTCCAGGTCCAGCCGCTGGCCGCCGACATGCCGATGGCGCTGAGTCCGTCATGGAAGCCGACCATGATGGCTGAGACCAGCCATTTGAACGGGGCCAAAATTGTTTCAAAGATGTCCATACGATTCCCTATTCGTCAGGCCGCAGAGCGGCCTTCTCCATCAGGCTGAGCAGCCAGGTAGATATCCGGATTGTTCAGCACAACAATTGTGGGGGTGCGGCCCGCCGGCCATTCCCGATGCCCGGCGGGGACATGGTCCACACCGCCGGGATTCCATGGATGGCAGCGCAACAGGCGCCTCGCTGCGAGCCAGCTTCCTTTCACCGCGCCGTGGACGGTGATCGCTTCAAGGGCATAGGCCGAGCAGCTGGGGAAAAAGCGGCATACCTGGCCGTAGAGCGGTGAGATCACCTTGCGGTACGCCAGGAGCAACAGGATGAGGACATTGCGCGGCAAGTTCCAGACTGCCCGGGCCAACCATGCTGCTGCGGATTTTGCAGGAGGGACGTCGGCGGCAGTTGAGTTACGCACGCGGGGTCCCTTCCTGTGTCGTCTCGTTAGAACCTCGTGAAGCAGCCTGCGAAAGGCGGTTGCCCAGCCTTTTCATGGTCGTCTCCAAAGCGGCGTCATAGTCGGCGAGCAGCTGGTCCCAGCTGGCTCCCGCCGCGGCGGGCAGGGCCCGGACCACAATGGCGAACCCGCTGCCGTATTTCTGCAACGACAAAGCACCGGCTTCTCTCAGTCTCCTCTTAACGAGGTTCCTGACAACAGCGTTCCCGACACTCTTGGAAACGATGAATCCGATCCGGCTTGGTTCATCGGCAGCGAGAGCTGCCGCATATAACACTACGTTCCGGCGTCCATTGCGGACACCGGAACGTACAGTTGTTGAAAAATCGGTTGATGTCCGCAGACGGTTCCTGGTGGCTAGCACCGTTCAACTCGCACAGGGATATGGACCGACGAGTCAGTTATTTAGGCCGACAGTTCGGTGCGGCCCTTGCCACGACGGGCTGCCAGGATGGCACGGCCGGCACGGGTACGCATACGAAGGCGGAAGCCGTGCTTCTTGGCTCGACGGCGGTTATTCGGCTGAAAAGTCCGCTTGCTCACGTTAGTTACTCCAGTGGATCAAAGGTGCGCCCACCCGATCAAGGGGAAGAACTGGCCGACGCTAAGTTTTGGTATGTGCCGCTTCCCTCGTATCTCACACGACGCGGGGCGTCAGGAAAGATGCAGATGAGGCGAAAAGCGTACACATGGGACTTCACAACGTTAGGGCTTGCCAACCTCCCGAGTCAAACCGGGGACCGCTCCGCAGGCTATCCCCAGCTGTGGCTAACTGCTCCCGCAGCCTGTGGATGAAGTGCGTCACGCGCCCCATTTCAGAACCACAACGGTGTAATTATCCACAGGACTGAACCCAGCTATCTTCTGGCGTTTTCATCCCCTACAGTGTCTCAGTAACCCCTTATCCACGGACTGTGCATAACCCTGTGGATTGAGCCGGCCGGTGGACAGCTCCGGACCGCGTGGATGCACGTAATGCAGGCCAGCAAGTTTGAGGAACTGATTGATGACAGTAGACGAAGCCAACCAAGCCAACACTGTCGGAAGTTCCTGGCGGCGGGTAGTGAGCCTCCTGGAGAACGACCACCGTGTCTCTCCCCGGCAGCGCGGCTTCGTCATCCTCGCCCAAGCGCAGGGGCTCATCGGTTCCACCCTGCTGGTGGCAGTTCCGAATGAGCTCACCCGCGAAGTGCTGCAGACCCAGGTCAAGGAAGCCCTTGACGACGCGCTCCGCAGCGTGTTCTCCGACGAAATCCGCTGCGCGATCGACGTCGACACGGATCTGGTGCCGCTGCACACAGAACCCGAACCCGCCGTCGAACTTTCCCTGGCCGCCGACCCGACCGTGGAGTTGAAGCCGCAGCCGATGCTGCCGAGCACCTCGCACGAATTCGGCCGGCTGAACCCGAAGTACGTCTTCGACACCTTCGTGATCGGTTCCTCCAACCGGTTCGCCCACGCAGCCGCCGTGGCAGTAGCCGAGGCGCCGGCAAAGGCCTACAACCCGCTGTTCATCTACGGCGACTCCGGACTCGGCAAGACCCACCTGCTTCACGCGATCGGCCACTACGCGCGCCGGCTCTACAGCGGGATCCGGGTCCGCTACGTCAATTCCGAGGAATTCACCAACGACTTCATCAACTCCATCCGCGACGATGAAGGCACCAGCTTCAAGACCACGTACCGCAACGTGGATGTGCTGCTGATCGACGACATCCAGTTCCTGGCCGGCAAGGACCGGACGCTGGAGGAGTTCTTCCACACGTTCAACGCCCTGCACAACAACAACAAGCAGGTGGTCATCACCTCGGACCAGCCGCCGAAACTACTCGCCGGCTTCGAGGACCGGATGAAGTCGCGCTTCGAATGGGGCCTGCTGACCGACATCCAGCCGCCCGAACTCGAGACCCGCATCGCGATCCTCCGGAAGAAGGCCCTCAGCGAGGGCCTTTCCGCACCGGACGATGCGCTCGAATACATCGCCTCCAAGATTTCCAGCAACATCCGCGAACTTGAGGGAGCCCTTATCCGTGTCACGGCGTTCGCCAGCCTGAACCGGCAGCCGGTGGATGTGGCCCTGGCCGAGATGGTGCTCAAGGACCTGATCACCGACGACGGTGCCCAGGAAATCACCTCGGCGCAGATCCTCACCCAGACAGCCGACTACTTCAAGCTCAGCATGGAAGAACTCTGCAGCAAGTCGCGCACCCGCACACTGGTGACCGCCCGGCAGATCGCGATGTACCTGTGCCGGGAGCTGACAGACATGTCCCTGCCCAAGATCGGACAGGAGCTGGGCGGCCGCGACCACACCACCGTGATCCACGCCGACCGCAAGATCCGCGAACTCATGGCCGAGCGCCGGGTCATCTACAACCAGGTGACCGAGCTGACCAACCGGATCAAGCAACAGCAGCGCAATTCCTGAGCCATCGGCCGGCGCACTCTTACCTTATTAACAGGGCCCTGTGGACAACCCTGTGGATAGTTAAGGGGACAACCGCGGTTAATGGGCTTAAAACCCTTAAGGCGCCTGTGGATTGGCCAGTCGGCCAAAAATCTTGTCCCCATCCACACCCTGTTTAAAACCTGCTCCGCCCACAGTCCATGAACAGGGCTTAACCGCGGATTCGCACGGCAGGATCGAGTTATCCACAGTTTCCACAGCAGTTATTAACACTACTAATCCCAAGAAAATGAAATTCCCTCAAACAACAATCTCCTTCCGACCTCCGAGCAGCGCCCAGGCCCGTTCCGGACCGGCGCAGGAGACCGGCCCCGCGAACAACACCGATGTAACCCGGGGATGGGAGAAACGCGCACCTTGGGGCTAAGCTGTCTGCAGTGCGTCCGTCCCGGACATCTTTTGTGGTTCCTACGGGGCCATGGGGCCCGGGTGGGCGGACGATTCCCTTGTTGACGGAATTCGGCGTCCCTGCCGAGGTCCACCGCAGCTTGAGCAGTTTCAGCGATTTTCAGCACTAACAGCAGCAATGAAAGGCGGCACCCTTCCGTGAAGTTCAGAGTCGAACGGGACGTCCTGGCAGAAGCCGTGACATGGACCGCCCGGTCGTTGTCTCCGCGGCCGCCCGTTCCCGTACTTTCGGGCCTGCTCCTGAAGGCTGAAGCCGGTACCGTCAGCCTGTCGAGTTTCGACTACGAGACCTCCGCAAGGCTCGAAATCCCCGCTGACATCAGCGCCGAGGGCACCATCCTGGTATCGGGACGCCTGCTCGCGGACATCTGCCGCAGCCTGCCGTCCGCCCCCGTCGAGGTCGAAACCGACGGCAACAAAGTGACGCTCACCTGCCGCCGAAGCAGCTTCCACCTGGCCACGATGCCCGAGGCCGAATACCCGCCGCTGCCGGCCCTGCCGACGATCAGCGGCACCGTGCCCGGCGATTCGTTCGCCCAGGCCGTATCCCAGGTGATCATCGCGGCCAGCAAGGACGACACCCTGCCGATCCTGACCGGCGTGCGGATGGAAATCGAGGACGACCTCATCACCCTCCTGGCCACCGACCGCTATCGCCTGGCGATGCGTGAAGTCCCGTGGAAGCCTGCGACGCCGGGCATCTCCACGAGCGCTCTGGTCAAGGCCAAGACCCTCAACGAAGTGGCGAAGACCCTGGGCAGCAGCGGCGACATCAACATCGCCCTCGCCGACGACGACAGCCGGCTGATCGGCTTCGAGAGCGGCGGCCGGACCACCACCTCACTCCTGGTCGACGGCGACTACCCGAAGATCCGTTCGCTCTTCCCGGATTCGACCCCCATCCACGCCACCGTACAGACCCAGGAACTGGTCGAAGCCGTGCGCCGCGTCTCGCTCGTGGCCGAACGCAACACGCCTGTCCGGCTCGCTTTCACCCAGGGCCAGCTGCACCTGGACGCCGGCACCGGCGAGGACGCCCAGGCCTCCGAGGAGCTCGAAGCCCAGCTGTCCGGTGAAGACATCACCGTGGCCTTCAACCCGCACTACCTGATCGAGGGCCTGAGCGTCATCGAAACCAAGTTCGTGCGCTTCTCCTTCACCACCGCCCCCAAGCCGGCCATGATCACGGCCCAGCAGGACGCCGAGGGCGAGGACCAGGGCGACTACCGCTACCTCGTCATGCCCGTCCGGCTGCCCAACTAGCCCGTCACTGCCGTGCCCCGGACCTCCGGAGCACGGCACCTGCGGGCCATCACGGCCGTCCCCAACGAAGCACCCCAGCGCAGAAAAGAGTTCATCCCCGTGCACATCGGACTAATCGGCCTTGGAAAAATGGGCTTCAACATGCGTGAACGGCTGCGCAAGGGCGGGATCGAGGTCACCGGGTTTGACCGCAACCCCGACGTTGCCGACGTCACCACCCTGGACGAACTCATCGCCGCCGTCCCGGCGCCGCGCCTGATCTGGGTCATGGTCCCCTCGGGCGAGATTACCGACGCCGTGATCACCGAACTGGGCACCAAGCTCGACGCCGGTGACCTCGTGATCGACGGCGGCAACTCCCGGTTCACCGAAGACCAGAAGCACGGTGCCGCGCTGGCCGAAAAGGGAATCCGCTTTGCGGACTGCGGCGTGTCCGGCGGGGTCTGGGGCCTCCAGAACGGTTACGGCCTGATGGCGGGCGGCGATGCCGCGGACATCGAACGGGCACTCCCCGTCTTCGACGCGCTCCGTCCCGCAGGTGAGCGGGCCGACAGCTTTGTGCACGTCGGCGGCGTCGGCGCCGGCCACTACGCCAAAATGGTCCACAACGGGATCGAATATGGCCTGATGCAGGCTTACGCCGAGGGGTACGAGCTCCTGGCCGCCAAGGAGATCGTCGCCGATCTTCCCGGGACATTCCGGGCCTGGCAGAAGGGGACGGTTGTCCGCTCCTGGCTTCTGGACCTCATGGTCAAGGCCCTTGACGAGGATCCCGGACTGGAATCGATCTCCGACTACGTCGAGGATTCGGGCGAAGGCCGCTGGACCGTCGAGGAGGCCATAGCCAACGCGGTGCCGGCCCCGGCGATCACGGCTGCTTTGTTCGCCAGGTTCTCTTCCCGCGAGGACAATTCGCCGGCCATGAAGATGGTCTCGGCGCTGCGCCACCAGTTCGGCGGCCACGCGACCCGGCCGGCCAAATAATCCTGCCCCGGCCACTTGATCCTGCCTGTGAAGTCCTGAATCCCGCGTGTACCTAGAAAAACTCTCGCTCACCGATTTCCGCAGCTACGCCCAGGTCGATCTCAGCCTTGAGCCCGGAGTCACCGTCCTGGTGGGTTCCAACGGCATCGGCAAGACCAATCTGATGGAAGCGATCGGGTATCTGGCCACGCTCACCTCGCACCGGGTCAGCACGGACGCGCCGCTGTTGCGGTTTGGTGCCGAGCGGGCCATGATCCGGGCCAAGCTGGTCCGTGGCGAGCAGTCCACCGTGCTGGAGCTGGAAATCAACGCGGGCCGGGCCAACCGCGGACGGATCAACCGGAGCAACCCGGTCCGTGCCCGGGACCTGCTCGGGATCTGCCAGACGGTGCTCTTCGCGCCGGAGGACCTGGCGCTGGTCAAGGGCGATCCGTCCAGCCGCCGCCGGTTCCTGGATGAGCTCCTGGTCAGCCTCATGCCGCGCCACGCCGCGACCAGGAGCGACTATGACCGGGTCCTGAAGCAGCGCAACGCGCTGCTCAAGTCGGCCCGCGCCGGAAAATTCAGCACGGGCCACGAGGCAACGCTCGATGTCTGGGACCAGCACATGGCCCGGGCCGGGGCTGAGCTGCTGCACGCGCGCCTGGAGCTGGTGGACCGGCTGCAACCGCACCTGAAAAACGCCTACGCGCAGCTGACCGATGGCTCCAAGTTGGCCACTGCGGTGTACCGTTCCACGCTGCAGGACAGCCTGGACGACGACGGCGGCACCTCAAGACCAGCGGATTCCAGACCTGCGGACGGAACTGCTGCCGATGAGGCCGCGCCGGCGGAAGACCTGCGCCTGCTCTCCGTCGAGCAGCTCACCGTCCGCTACATCCAGGCCTTCGCCGCAGCCCGGCGCAAGGAACTGGAACGGGGAATCTCGCTGGTCGGGCCACACCGCGACGAACTTGAGCTCGTGCTTGGGTCGGCGCCGGCCAAGGGCTACGCCTCCCACGGGGAAACCTGGTCCATGTGCCTGTCCCTGCGCCTGGCCTCCTACTACGTCATGCTCGACGATGCCCGCACGGGTGGCTCGCCCCCGATCCTGATTCTGGACGATGTCTTTGCCGAACTCGACGTCCAGCGGCGGCGTAAACTGGCGGCAATAGTATCCGGCGCCGAGCAAGTGCTGGTCACTGCCGCCGTCGAGGACGATATCCCGGCGGAGCTGACCGGACGGCGGGTGAAGGTCATCCCGGGAGGAATCGATGAGCAGGAAAATCGATGAATAAGGATACCGACGGCGGCCTGCAGCCCGGCCGTGACCCCGACGATATCGATGCCGCGCAGGCCGCCTTGAACCGGATGCGCGACGCCGCCGCGGCCCGGGGCGAAATCCGGCGGGCGGTCCCGCGCTCCGGTGCCGCCAGCCAAAAACCCGGCCGCGCGGCCCGGGGAACCCGCGGGTTCTCCCAATTCCACGGCACCGGCAGGGATCCGCTGGGCCTCGGAAAAGTCGTGGGACGCCTCGTGGCCGAACGCGGCTGGAGCTCGCCGGTGGCCGTCGGCTCCGTCATGGCGCAGTGGGCCGTGCTGGTGGGCCCGGAGATCTCGGCGCACTGCACTCCCGAGAGTTTTACCGACACCACCTTGCATGTGCGGACCGATTCCACGGCTTGGGCAACCCAGCTGCGGCTGCTCAGCAGCAGCCTGCTGGAAAAATTCCGGACCGAGCTTGGCGATGGCGTCGTCACCAGCATCCAGGTGCTCGGACCCGCCGCCCCGAGCTGGCGCAAGGGCCTCCGGACGGTCAACGGCCGGGGTCCCCGCGACACGTACGGATAGCCCCGGCCCCTGGCGGGCACCGGATCTGAAGCACTTCTTGCAAAAGCCCTTGAAAAATCCGCAAGCGGCGTGTAGGGCGCTTGAACCTCCCGGAGTCGTATAGGAACCCTAGGGCTGGACCCCGAATGCCTTGCAGGGGGAGCCAGCGCCCTCCCAGCGGCACTTTCCCGCCCGTTTGGCGCCCTGGAATGCAGGTTTGGCCCCTATAACACGATAGAATCGGTGTAGATAACTGGGCGCCGGTGAAGCGTTGACTGAGTCCGTTTCCGACGCAATTTCAGCGTGCGGCGGACGGGATCCCCAAGTCAACGGAAACACCCGGCGTCGTCAGTGACGTGCCTGTTGGCAGGAGCCTTTTCCACGGAAGGGGCAACCGCCGGCCTTCAACGAACATAGAGGAGTCGAAAGCGCCTGTGGCTAACGACAATGCAGAGATCCCGGCAGTGGAAGACGTAGCGGAAGCGGTGGAACAAGAGGCTGCGGCAGCGGCGCCGTCGGGGACCGCGACATCGCGCGAATACGGCGCCAGCGACATCACCGTACTTGAAGGCCTGGAAGCTGTCCGGAAACGTCCCGGCATGTACATCGGCTCCACCGGCCCCCGCGGTTTGCACCACCTCGTCTATGAAGTGGTGGACAACTCGGTGGACGAGGCCCTGGCCGGCTACTGCACGCACATCGAAATCGTGCTGCAGGCCGACGGCGGGGTCAAGGTGGTCGACAACGGCCGCGGCATCCCCGTGGACATGCACCCCACCGAGCACAAGCCCACCGTGGAAGTCGTCATGACGATCCTGCACGCCGGCGGCAAGTTCGGCGGCGGCGGATATGCCGTCTCCGGCGGCCTGCACGGCGTCGGCATTTCGGTGGTCAACGCACTCTCCAGCCGGGTCGACACAGAGGTCCGCCGCCAGGGACACGTCTGGCGGATGTCTTTCGCCGACGGCGGCAAGCCGCAAGGCGGCCTGATCCAGGGCGAGGAAACCACCGAGACCGGCACCACCCAGACGTTCTACCCCGATGCCAGCATCTTCGAGAGCACCGACTTCGACTTCGAAACACTGCGGGCCCGCTTCCAGCAGATGGCATTCCTCAACAAGGGCCTGCGCATCACGTTGACGGACGAGCGCCGCGCTCCGGGGGAATCGTCCGAGGACGACGACCTGGACCTGGACACCGTCCCCACCGAAGGTGAGATCGCCGCGGAATTCCACACAGTGGTCTACCAGTACGACGACGGCCTGCTGGACTACGTCAAGCACCTGAACTCCGGCAAGAAGGTTGATGTGGTCCACGAGGACGTCATCGCCTTCGAAACCGAGGACACGGAACGGCACATTGCCCTGGAAATGGCGATGCAGTGGACCAACGCGTACTCCGAAAGTGTCCACACCTACGCCAACACGATCAACACGCACGAGGGCGGCACCCACGAAGAGGGTTTCCGCGCCGCGATGACTTCACTCATCAACCGCTATGCGCGGGAGAAGAACATCATCAAGGAAAAGGAAGACAACCTCACCGGGGACGACATCCGCGAGGGCCTGACGGCAGTCATTTCCGTGAAGCTCTCGGAGCCGCAGTTCGAGGGCCAGACCAAGACCAAGCTCGGCAACTCCGAGGTCAAGGGCTTTGTCCAGCGCGTTGTCACCGACGGCCTGGGCGACTGGCTCGAGCGCAACCCCGGTCCCGCCCGGGACGTCATCCGCAAGGCGATCTCCGCAGCCCAGGCGCGCATGGCCGCCCGAAAGGCCCGGGACAACGCCCGCCGCAAGAGCCCGCTGGAATCCTTCGGCATGCCCGGCAAGCTGTCCGACTGCTCCTCGAAGAACCCGGAGAGGTGCGAGGTCTACATCGTGGAGGGTGACTCGGCCGGCGGTTCCGCCAAGCGCGGCCGCAACCCGGAGACCCAGGCCATCCTGCCGCTGCGCGGCAAGATCCTGAACGTCGAGCGTGCCCGGCTGGACAAGGCGCTCGGCAATGCCGAGGTCCAGTCCATGATCACCGCCTTCGGCACCGGCATTGGCGAGGACTTCGACATCGCCAAGCTGCGCTACCACAAGATCGTGCTCATGGCCGATGCCGACGTCGACGGCCAGCACATCACGACGCTGCTGATGACGCTGCTGTTCCGCTACATGCGCCCGCTGATCGAAAACGGCTACGTCTACCTCGCACAGCCGCCGCTGTACCGGATCAAGTGGTCCAATGCCCCGCACGACTACGTCTACAGCGACCGGGAACGCGACGCGAAGCTGGTCTCGGGCCAGGCCGCCGGCCGCCGCATCCCCAAGGACAACGGCATCCAACGCTACAAGGGCCTTGGTGAAATGGACTACACGGAACTGTGGGACACCACTATGGACCCGGACCACCGGACGCTGCTGCAGGTGACGATGGACGATGCCCTGGCGGCGGACCAGATCTTCTCGGTCCTGATGGGCGAGGACGTTGAATCGCGCCGAAACTTCATTCAGCAGAACGCCAAGGACGTTCGGTTCCTGGACATCTAGAGGGCAGCCAAGCCCCGAATATGCCCGGACTGATATATACCTGAAACGGAAAATATAGATAATGAGTGACGAAACACCAGAGGTGCCGGCCGGCTCCGAGCCCGTCCTTGAAGGCGCCATCCTCGATGGCGACGTACTGACCGACCGCGTCGAGCAGGTGGACCTGCAGACCGAAATGCAACGCTCCTACCTCGATTACGCCATGGCCGTGATCGTGGGCCGTGCCCTGCCGGATGTCCGCGACGGCCTCAAGCCCGTCCACCGCCGCGTGCTCTACGCGATGTTCGACGGCGGCTACCGCCCGGAACGCTCCTTCAACAAGTGTGCCCGCGTGGTGGGCGAAGTCATGGGCCAGTACCACCCGCACGGCGACACCGCTATCTACGACGCCCTGGTCCGCCTGATCCAGGACTGGACCATGCGCTACCCGCTGGCGCTGGGCCAGGGCAACTTCGGCTCGCCCGGCAACGACGGCGCCGCGGCTCCGCGGTATACCGAAACCAAGATGGCGCCGCTGGCCATGGAAATGGTCCGGGACATCGACGAGGAAACCGTCGACTTCCAGGACAACTACGACGGCAAGAACCAGGAACCGACCATCCTGCCGGCGCGGTTCCCGAACCTCCTGGTGAACGGGTCCTCCGGCATCGCCGTCGGCATGGCCACCAACATCCCGCCTCACAACCTCCGCGAGGTCGCTGACGGTGTGCAGTGGTACTTGGCCAACCCGACCGCCAGCCGCGAAGAGCTGCTCGAAGAGCTGATCCAGCGCGTCAAGGGACCGGACTTCCCGACCGGCGCCACGATTCTGGGCCACAAGGGCATCGAGGACGCCTACCGCACGGGCCGTGGCTCCATCACGATGCGCGCCGTGGTCAACGTCGAGGAACTCCAGGGCCGCACGTGCCTGGTGGTCACCGAGCTGCCTTACCAGGCCAACCCGGACAACCTGGCCATCAAGATCGCCGAACTCGTCAAGGACGGCAAGATCTCCGGCATCGCCGACCTCCGCGACGAGACCTCGGGCCGCACCGGCCAGCGACTGGTGATCGTGCTCAAGCGCGACGCCGTGGCCAAGGTGGTGCTGAACAACCTCTACAAGCACACCCAGCTGCAGGACAACTTCGCCGCCAACATGCTCGCGATCGTCGACGGGGTGCCGCGCACGCTCAGTCTCGATGCCTTCATCCGGCACTGGGTCACGCACCAGATGGACGTCATTGCCCGCCGCACCCGGTACCGGCTGCGGAAGGCGGAGGAGGAAGCGCACATCCTGCGGGCCCTTCTCAAGGCGCTGGATGCGCTCGATGAGGTCATTGCCCTGATCCGTGCGTCCACCACCACCGAAGCGGCCCGCGACGGGCTGATGGAGCTGCTGGACATCGACGACGTGCAGGCCCGGGCCATCCTGGACATGCAGCTGCGCCGGCTCGCTGCACTGGAACGCCAGAAGATCCAGGACAAGCACGCCGAACTTGAGGCCCTGATCGTCGAATACAACTCGATCCTGGCCTCGGAGGAGCGCCAGCGCGAGATCATCAGCACCGAACTCTCAGAGATCGTGGCCAAGCACGGCGATGACCGCCGCACCAAGGTCCTGCTGGGCTACGACGGCGACATGTCCATCGAGGATCTGATCCCCGAGGAGGAAATGGTCGTCACCATTACCCGCGGCGGCTACGTCAAGCGCACCCGCAGCGACAACTACCGCTCGCAGCAGCGCGGCGGCAAGGGCATCAAGGGCGCGCAGCTGCGCGGCGACGACGTCGTCGAACACTTCTTCGTCACCACCACCCACCACTGGCTGCTCTTCTTCACCAACCTGGGCCGGGTCTACCGCGCCAAGGCGTACGAGCTCGTGGAAGCCGGCCGCGACGCCAAGGGCCAGCACGTGGCAAACCTGATGGCGTTCCAGCCGGACGAGCACATCGCCCAGGTGCTGGACCTGCGCGACTACCAGCACGCCCCTTACCTGGTGCTCGCCACCAAACGCGGCCTCGTCAAAAAGACCCGTCTGGAGGACTACGACACCAACCGGTCCGCCGGCGTCATCGCCATCAACCTGCGCGACGGCGATGAGCTTGTCTCGGCCCAGCTGGTGTCCGAGACCGATGACCTCATGCTGGTCTCCCGCAAGGGCCAGTCCGTCCGCTTCACCGCGACGGACGATGCGCTGCGCCCGATGGGCCGTGCCACCTCGGGCGTGACCGGCATGAAGTTCCGCGAGGACGACGAACTGCTGGCGGCCGACGTCGTGCAGGACGGTTCGTTTGTCTTCATTGTCACCGAAGGCGGCTTCGCCAAGCGGACCGCAGTGGAGGAATACCGCCTCCAGGGCCGCGGCGGCCTTGGCATCAAGGTGGGCAAGTACCAGGAAGAACGTGGCCACCTCGTCGGGGCCCTCATTGTCAACGAGGAAGACGAAGTCCTGGTGGTCATGGAAGGCGGCAAGGTGGTCCGCTCGTCGGTCAGCGGCGTGCCGGCCAAGGGCCGCGACACCATGGGCGTGATCTTTGCCAAGCCGGACAAGAACGACCGCATCATCGCCGTCGCGCGCAACAGCGAACGCGGGCTCGAAGTCGAGGAACCGGCCGAAGGTCAAGATGCCGGTGAAGACACCGGTGAAAATGCCGGAGACGTGGCCGAAAATCGGGCATCCACGCCCGATGACGTAACGTTGGCTGAAGATGGCGGACTGCATGAGGAGTCCGCAGCGGCAGAATCAGTACCGGCCCCGGAGTCAGATGAGTCATCAGGCAATGCCGAGCTGGACGAAGACAATACCGGAGGTAACGAGTGAGTAATTCCGACTCATATCCCAAGCCGAGCAGCGGCGTGCCGAGCGGAGTGCGGCAGCCCGCCGCCGCACCACGCGTAGGTGCCCCCTCGCGTCCGCAGCAGCGCCCCGGGGTGTCCGGCGCAGCCACGGGAACGGGCCAGCGGCCCGCCGCACCCGGCCAGCGCCCCACGGTCCCCGGACAGCGCCCCGCCGTCCCGGGTCAGCGCCCCGCCCAGTCCGGCGGGCAAGGCACTGCCGGGCTGATCAAGCCCGCTCCCAAGGCCAAGGTGCGCCGTGCCAGGCTGCTGGTCAGCAAGGTTGACCCCTGGTCCGTGCTGAAAATGGCCTTCCTGCTCTCCGTGGCGCTGGGAATCGTCACCGTCGTGGCGGCGATCGTGCTCTGGACCGTCCTGGACCTGACCGGGATCTTTGACCAGGTGGACAGCCTGCTCGGGACCCTCGCCGGCTCCGAAGGCGGCGGCTTCGAGTTGAAGAAGGTGGCATCCTTGGGTCAGGTGGCCTCATTTGCCACCATCATCGCCGTAATCAATGTGGTGCTGCTGACGGCGCTGTCGATGCTTTCGGCGGTGCTCTACAACATTGCCGCGACGCTCGTCGGCGGCATCGGCGTGACCCTCACGGACGACTAATGCCCTTACTTTTCCGCGGATTCCCGCGGAAAAAGGCCTCGATTTGAGATCGGGCCGGGATGTGCTGTACAGTCATATCTCGGCCCGATGAGGCATCGGGGCGTATAGCTCAGGCGGTTAGAGCGCTTCGCTGATAACGAAGAGGTCCCAGGTTCAAGTCCTGGTACGCCCACGGAACCTGTACTGGTTCTGGCAGAGGTTAGTGAAGGTTCGTCCATGACAGAACCGGAACGGGGTGCATGTGAAGAAGTTGCTGGTTATCGCAGCCACGGTCGCAGGCGTCCTCCTCTACAGGAAAGTGCAGGAATCCGAAGCCCGGAAAGTGATCTGGAGCAATTCAACCGATACGGTTGACTAGCCCGGAACCCGGGGATGGAAGCTGGAAATCAGCTCTCCGGACCTAGGGTATGATTGTCGGGTTGCTTCTTATGGGGGCATGGCGCAATTGGTAGCGCACCTGCTTTGCAAGCAGGGGGTTCGGGGTTCGAGTCCCCGTGCCTCCACCATAGGAAAAGCCCCGGACAGCGGAAACGCTGTCCGGGGCTTTTTTCATGCCTTCCCCACTCACTCCTTCGGCTTGGCGTAGTCCGCCATCCCTTGCCAGTCGATATACACGTAGGGCTCGTCGCCGAGCACCCAGGCGTCGTGGCCCGGCGGAATCACACCGAAGTCGCCGGGCCCGAATTCGAGTTCTTCGCCGTCGTCCATGACGACTTTGATGCGGCCGGAAATCGTGTAGCCGGTATGGCTGGCCATGCAGCTGTCAGTTTTGGCGATCGGCTTGACGTGGTCTGACCACTTCCAGCCCGGAAGGAAGGTGGCCCGTCCAACCGGGCCGGCCTCGAGGTTGACGAGCTCCACCTGACCCATGCCCTCGGCAACGGGGCGCGTCTCTTCGGGATTGTCCAGGCTCTTGCGGATCATTGACGCCATGATGGTCTCCTTCTTCGATGATGGCGAGACCGGAACGTGAGACCGCGCCTTAAGGTTGGCACCGCGGTATGCACCCGTCAAGGAGCAGCGGCCGTAAGGGCCCCTGCTGTCCGTCCCATTAGTGTTGGAGCGTGAACTTCTTACTTGCGGCCGTAGGTGTGCTGGGTGTGGCCTCGTCGGGGCCCCTTATTGCCGCCACGCTGGGCGCCACGTCGGTCAGTGCCCTCGCCATCGCTTTCTGGCGCAACGCCATTGGAGCAGTCGTGATGGCCGGTCCGGTTGTGGTCCGCAACCCCCGTCAGTTCGGAAAGGTGACCGGAGCCGAGTTCCGCTGGTCGCTCGCCGCTGCCGTCGCCCTGGCCCTGCACTTCGCGTGTTTCATTACCTCCCTGCAGCTGACGTCGGTCGCGGCGGCGACTGCGCTGGTGTGCCTTCAGTCAGGCTGGATCGCGATCTTCCAGCTCTTCCGGGGAGTCCGGCTCCGCTGGCCGGTCCTGGTAGGGCTGGGGCTCGCCTTCGGCGGTGTCGTGACAATCACCGGTTTTGATATGGGCTCCTCGCCCGAGGCGCTTGTGGGCGATCTCCTGGCCGTCGCCGGCGGCGCCCTGGCGGGCATCTACACGCTCGCCGGAGGCAAGGCGCGGCAGAGCATGGGCACCGGCGTCTATACGACCCTGTGCTACGGCATGTGCGCCGCGATTGTGGCGGGGATGGCGCTGTTGGCCGGACAGCCGCTGGCAGGGTTCGAAGCCACCGGCTGGCTGGGGATCCTCGCCATTACCGTGTGCGCACAGCTGGTGGGGCACACCGCGTTCAACTATCTGCTGGCGACCATGAGCCCGCTGCTGGTGTCCATGATCATCCTGCTGGAAATCCCCGGAGCGGCGCTCCTGGCCGCAGCCTTCCTGGACGAGACGCTGCCGGCCGGGACCTACGTGGGGCTGGCGATGATCCTGGTGGGGCTCGCCGTCGTGGTCCTGGGGCAGCGAGGCTCACGCTCCGCCCGGAGAACGGGCGAGGGAGCCGGTGAAGAGCGGCTGGCGGAGCTCGGCACCGACTAGGCCTCTCCCGGCGGCCGCATCTCCCGGCGGCCGCGTGGCCGCCGCCATTGGCCGCTATTGGCCGCCGCGGCGGGCCGGCTGGGCAACGTTGACCGTGTGGATGGCACGGAGCAATTTCGCCGGGAAGTAGACCGAGAAGAAGACCACCATGGGCGCCTTCAGTGCCATCTTCTTGACGTTGTGGGCCTTGTAGGTGCGGTCAAAGCGCGTCACGTAGTAGCGGTAATCCCGCGGCGAGTCCTCCAGCCGCCGGGCCGACATGCCCGAGATCATCTGCGGCCAGTACTGGATCCGGAGCTCGTGGTCGGCCAGGTGCAGCGACAGATCAATGTCCTCGTGCATCTCGTCCCGCTCGTCGCGGCAGGCTTCTGTGCGGATGGTCTCCCAGGCCGAGCGGCGCAGTGCCATGTTGGACCCGAAGAGGAAATGATACTGGTGCTTGGCAAGCCTGAGCATCAGTTGGCGCATCTTGTCGTCGGCCTTGAGCCCGAACCGGCGCATGGGCATGTCGTAATAGACCACCGGACCCGTCGCAGCGTGCACAGACTCGTCGGCGAAGGCTTTCTGCACCTGCTCCACCCAGTCCGGTTCCAGCACGGAATCGGCGTCGATCCGGCCGAGGATATCGCCCGTGGCGTGGTCCAGACCGAAGTTGCGTGTGGGAATGAGCCCCTGGTCGCGGTCCTGGCTGAGCAGGATGATCGGGCTCTCCGGATACTCCAGTTGCATCTGCCGCACGATTTCCGCCGTGCGGTCCGTGGACAGGTTGTCCACCACAATGATTTCGTGGGCGGGCACCGACTGGTAGACCGCGGCGATCAGACACTGCCGGATGACGCTTTCCTCGTTGTACGCCGGGATGACGATAGACACAGCCGGCGGTGGAGCAAGGAGCAAGGCATCCTGGGGTGATCTATGGGGTGACATCACCACAAATTTAGCATCAAGCCTGGCGTTTGAAGCCGGACCGTGACGTGCCTGCGGAGCCCGCGTCAAACAAAAGGAGGGATCCCGCACTGTGGCGGAATCCCTCCTTGGGAGAGTGCAGGACACCTGCCGGCAGCCGGACTGCCCGGCGCAGGGTCTCGACTCAGCCGGCCTGTGCCGGCCAGGTTCTACTTGCCGGGCTTGTCTGTGCCGTTGTTCAGGCTGGCCGCGATGTTGCGTACGGCCGTTTTGGCGTCGGTGGCAACCTTGTCGGCGGCGTCAGCGGCGTTGCCGGCGGCGTCCTTGGCCGTTTCCGTGGCTTTGTCCGCCGCGGTGGTTGCGGAATCGGAAGCCTCCTTGGATGCCTCAGCCGCGGAGTCCGCTGCCGCTACAGTCGCGGAACCGGCCTTGTCGGCGGCGTCCTTCAGCGATTCGCCGGCCGGGGCGGCCGTGGGGGCGGGCTTTACCGGCGTCGGTACCTTCCAAGGGTCCTCCACCGGCCTGGACGCCCGCCAGGCGGCGACACCGGCTGCAACGGCGGCAGCGATGATGCCGAAGATCAGCAGGCCGCGGTGCTTGGGCTTCTGCTGCTTGGCGAGCTTGGCATTAGCCGTCTTGGTGACCTCGGTGGCGGCCGCTTTGATGTTCTTGCTGGCGTTCTTGCCTGCCTTCTTGGCGTGTCCCTTGACGGCCTGGGCCTGCGTCTGAACGCCGGTGACAACACCGGAATCAACAAGCTTCTGTGCGACGGCGTCCACGTGGGCCGGGGCGTTTTCCAACGTGCGGTGGACGACCACGGAAGCCTGCCCGATCTGGTCGGAAAGCCTGGGCAGGTACTCGACAACAACCCGGTCGCGTGCATTGGCGATGACCGGGGCTGCCTTGTCCACAGCTTCGTGCAGGCGCGGGGTCGCGCTGTCCGCGGCATCGTGGATCCTCGGCGCCAGCTGGGCCAGGCCATCCTGAAGGCGGGGAGTGACAGTGGCAACGCCGCCGGCCAGATTGTGGGCCGCCGACTTGAGGCCCTCCTGGATCTTGGGAGAGGCGGTGTCCAGTCCGTGCTGCAGGCGGGGAACAGCCCAGTTCACGGCAGCCTCAACCCGCGGGGCCGCCCAATCCTTGGCGCTGTCTACTCCGGTGCTTACTGACTGCTCCAGGTCACGGGCAATACGATCCGTTTTCTTCACAACTACCTCCCGATTAATGTGACGGTTCTGCAGTTAGCCTACGTGTCTATGAACGCACCGGCTATTCTTCAGGCCGATTTCCAGTGGATTTCACCCAGCGCGGAACTGACTGTGCGGCCCTATGCGGGCGGAGCCGTCATGGAAGAATGGGCCCTATGACTGCCAACGCAACCGCAAAAGCCACTATCCACACGAGCCTCGGCGACATCGTCGTCAACCTCTTTGGCAACCACGCGCCGAAGACCGTCGACAACTTCGTCGGGCTGGCCACCGGTGAGAAGGCCTGGACCCACCCGGAAACGGGCGAGGACAAGACCGGCACGCCGCTCTACAACGGCACCATCTTCCACCGCATCATCAAGGACTTCATGATCCAGGCCGGCGATCCCCTGGGCCGCGGCACCGGTGGACCGGGCTACAAATTCGACGATGAGATCCACCCGGAACTGACTTTCAACGAGCCGTACAAGCTGGCCATGGCCAACGCCGGCGTCCAGATGGGCCGCGGCACCAACGGTTCGCAGTTCTTCATCACCACCATCCCCACCGGCTGGCTGCAGGGCAAGCACAGCATCTTCGGTGAGGTCGCCGATGACGAATCCAAGAAGGTCGTCGACGCGATCGAAGGCGTCCGCACCGGCATGGGCGACCGCCCCGTCGAGGATGTCACCATCAACAGCATTGACATCGAAAAGCTCTAACCCACCACCATGAGCTACGGAATTCCGGCGGCAGAGCCGTCCGCAGAGGTCCCGGTATGCCCCAGACACCCGGACCGGCCCGCCTATGTGCGTTGCCAGCGGTGCGGGCGCCCTGCGTGCCCCGACTGCCAGCGGGCGGCCGCCGTCGGATTCCAATGCGTTGACTGTGTCAACGAAACCAAGCGCACGACGCCGGCCGTCAGGACCGTCTACGGCGGCGCCGTGACCGCCGGCAAACCCGTGGTCACTTACGTGATCATCGCGCTGTGTGCCCTTGTCTATGCGCTGCAGTGGATTGTCCCCAACGACGGGATTTACCAGCAACTGGCCTACGCTCCCGCCCTGACCGGCGTTGAACCGTGGCGGATGCTCACTTCGGCGTTCCTGCACTCGCAGGGATTCCTGCTCCACATCGTCCTGAACATGTACACGCTGTGGATATTCGGCCAGATCCTTGAGCCGCTGCTGGGCCACGCCCGCTTCCTGGCCATCTACCTGCTCTCGGCCGTCGGCGGCTCCGTCGGCTTCCTCCTGCTGACCCCGGTGTATCCGGTGAACGGCCCAGTGGGCCTCGTCGGCGCCTCCGGCGCCATCTTTGGCCTGTTCGGCGCCCTGCTGGTGGTCCAGCGCCAGCGCGGCGGCGAAGTCCGCCAGCTCCTGGTCCTTATTGCAATCAACGGCGTCATCGGCTTCATGGTCCCGCAGATCGCCTGGCAGGCCCATCTCGGCGGCCTCGTCACCGGCGCCCTGAGCGCCGCTGTCATTGCCTACACCCCCCGCGGCCCGCGGCAGACCCTGCTGCAGGCCATCGGCCTCGCCGTGGTCCTGGCCTTGGTGACCGCCGTGTCCGTCGTGCGGATGACCGGCGCCAGCGCTTAGCCCGCTCCTGCCGAAGCCCCGGCCGCAATCGCCCGCAATTCGGCCGCATTCGGCCGTAATTGAACGCATTTAGCGCCCGGCCCCCTTCACTCTTTACCAGTGTTTCTCTCGCTGGGGTTCCTTGGCTGTTCCCTCCATTTTATGGACCTTTCCCCCTGTACCCCCGGGCCGAGCCCCCGCACCTGAATTCACAGGTGCGGATCCGAGAGTTTTCCACAGCGGTTATCCACATTGTTAATAACTTACAAGCGTGTAGTTCACTGTGACGACCCGGCTCTGGCCGCCCGGGCTGGCGATTATCCAGCTTGCAGGCGATGCTGCCGACCTGATCTCCACACCTGTGGATAACTTCTGTGGGTTGCCCTGTGAGTAAGTGGACAACTTTGCCCGCGCAGGCCCTGTTGCCTGGCGCCGGGCGGCACCAGCCCTGTCCCGGCCCTATGCAGGCCCTGCGCCGCGGGCACTCCAGAGAGTACTCCACAGAACGGTGCCGCGGGCACGCCGGGGACCGGTACCTCAGGACCTCCAGGCGGCGCCGCGTCACCACGCCGCACTCCCAGCGCCGTCGCCCCCCACTGGCCCCGCCCGCGTCGGCGGCAGGTCACGACGGGCCGTGGGACGGCCGCGGTGCGTGTTTCAACAGGGTTATTCACAGTGTTAATAACTTGATGGTCTGAGCATCCGCGGGATTCAACCCGGCTCATGGCCCGGCAGAGGGGGTTGCGGCTCCTATCGACCGGCTGTTATCCCCAGCTGTGGATAACTTGTGGGTAGTGGCCTGTTGTTAAGTGGATAACTTGCTCGTTGCAGCTGTTGTCGGGACGGACAACAACGTCGGGCGGCCGGCTGGCCCCAAGGCGGCCCCGAGGCTGCCGTGAGCCGGCCGTGCGGCGGAACCGCGGTGCCATCCGCGGCCTGTTGCGGGGTCAGGGAACTTGTCCACAGGAAATCCACAGTGTTAATAACTTACAGCTGTGTAATTCAGGGTAGGCCGGGGATCTCATCAGTGGCATTGCGCCCCGCTGTGGCCGCTGAACCCGGCTGAACCGCATGAAGACCCGGAAACTTATAAACAGTGTGGATAAGTTTCCCCAGACTTGTGCACAGCTGTGGATAAGGAGGCGGGACCTCGCCGGGTCACCGTCGGGTCACTGCGACCAGACGCCCGATGACCCGCGCCGGTGGCTGTCCAGCAGATGGGTGTCCACCATTCCGATGGCCTCCATGAGCGCGAACATCGTGGTGGGCCCCACGAAGGCGAAGCCCTTCTTGCGCAGCGCCTTGGAAAGCGCGACGGACTCGGCCGAGGTAGTAGGGACCTCATCGAGGGAGTCCGGCCGGGGTGTGACGGCCGGCTGGAACGCCCATACGAAGTCAACCAGGCCGCCGTCGTCCCTCAACGCCAGAGTAGCGCGGGCATTGGTGATGGTTGCCTGGATCTTCAGCCGGTTCCGGACGATCCCGGCATCGAGCATGAGCCGCTCCACATCGGCGTCCGTGAAGCGGGCCACCAGTTCCGGGTCGAAGTCCTTGAACGCCGCGCGGAAAGCGGGCCGCTTACGCAGGATCGTCGCCCATGAAAGCCCCGCCTGGAATCCCTCGAGGCTGATGCGTTCGTAGAGGCCCTGTTCGTCCCGGACGGGCATGCCCCACTCGGAGTCGTAATACTCGCGCAGCATGGGATCCACGGAGGCCCACACAGGCCGCGCCAGTCCGTCGTCGCCAATGGTCGAGCCGTTTACTGCCGGGGTCATCTGGATTCCTTCGCTGGGCCGGGATTAATGCTGTGGATTAACGGCGGCGGGCCGGCACACTGTGTGTACCGGCCCGTCAGGGATGTGCGCCGCGCGGGCCTGGTGTCAGGAACGCCAGCGTGTGGTCATCAGGAAGCCGATGATCGCGATTCCGAAGCCGGCGACGATGTTCAACGAGCCCCAAGCCTGAACCGGGAAGGCGCCCTCGGTGATGTAGAACGTGATGATCCACAGCAGGCCAATGATCATCAGGCCAAACATGACGGGCTTGAACCAGACCGGATTGGGTTTGTAGGCCTCCGCGGCAGAAGTCTGCGGGGCCACAGGGGCAGTCCTTTTACGCGGCTTCGACTCGGGCACTGATCCTCCTTGGCGGGCTGGAACAAGAGCGGCCAACGTGGCTTGGTATCCTGCAGGAAGCGAGCCCCTGCCGGCCAACGTGCTCTTGGTCGAGCTTGAATTCTTGTGTCGCACAATTCTAGCTGTAGTTCCGGCCACGCCGTGGACCCCCGCAACCGTCTTGGAGGAGAACCCGCAGTGCTGGAGTTGGAGCAGGGATCCGGCCGGACGGCCCGCAGCCGCCGCGGGCTGCTCAGCGCACCATCCACGTCGCGGGCGAGCTGCTTCTGACCGCGGGCGTCATTGTCCTGCTCTTTGTGGCCTGGCAGTTGTGGTGGACGAATGTGGCCTCCGACGCCCGGCAGCGCGAGGCGGTGCACGACTTTGCCCGCGGGATTGGAACCGCCGCTCCCGCAGCGCCGCCTCTGCCGTCGTCGGCTGTTGCCCCGGAACCCGCCGTCGCGCCCGAACCGGCCGAGGGCGCGACCATCGGCATCCTGTACGTTCCCCGTTTCGGCGCCGGATACACGCGTCCAATGGTTCAGGGAACCACTCCGGCGGTGTTGGACACTCTGGGCATCGGGCACTATCAGGGCACGGCCATGCCGGGGGCTGCGGGAAACTTCGCCGTGGCAGGGCACCGGCAGTTCCACGGCGCCGTCGTGGACCATATCGACGCCCTGGTGCCCGGGGACCGGATCTACGTCCAGACCCGTGAGGGCTACTATGTCTACGTGTTCCGGAACAGCCAGACAGTCCTTCCCTCGCGGACCGATGTGCTGTTGCCGGTGCCGATGCTGCCGGGCGCCGCGCCGACGCAGAGCTACCTGACCATGACGAGCTGCAACCCGCGGTTTGGCTCCGAGGAACGCTTTGTGGCCTACGCCCTGCTGGAGCGGTGGCAGTCTCTTTCGGCTGGACCGCCGGCTGAAATTTCCCGGGCGGCCCGCGCGGCCGGGGAAAGCTGACGAATGTATGGCTGGCTTTTCCGCCGCCTTCCCGGGCCCTTGTGGCTCAGGATTGCGACCGCGCTGGTGCTGGCGGCCGGAGCACTGGTATTGATGGTTCAGTTCCTTTTTCCCTGGCTGGCGCAATTCACCCAGTTAACAGATTCAACGATTGGTTCAGCAAGGCACCCATGAGCACAACCAAGATCCTGGTCGTAGACAACTACGACAGCTTTGTCTACACCCTGGTCGGCTATCTCCAGGAGCTCGGTGCGGAGACCACCGTAGTCCGCAACGACGACGTCACGCTTGCCGAGGCGATCGAAATGGCCGAGGCGAGGGACGGGGTCCTCATCTCTCCCGGTCCGGGGAATCCAGCCGGGGCCGGCGTCTGCATTGAGCTGATCAAGTGGTGCGGCAGCCACGACAAGCCCATGCTGGGTGTCTGCCTGGGGCACCAGGCGCTGGCGGAGGCCTACGGCGGAACCGTGACGCACGCTCCCGAACTGATGCACGGCAAGACTTCCCTCGTCGAACACCATGGAACCAGCGTCTTTGCGGGGCTCCCCTCGCCCCTCACGGCCACCCGCTACCATTCGCTGGCCGCTGTCCGCGAGAGCATCCCGGAGGTATTGGAGATCACCGCGGAGACGGGCACCGGTGTGGTGATGGGCCTGCAGCACCGTACCGCCCCGCTGTGCGGCGTCCAGTTCCACCCGGAATCCGTCCTGACCGAAGGCGGCTACCAGATGCTAGGCAACTGGCTGGAGTCACTGGGCATGGCGGGCGCTGCCGAACGGGCAGCAGACCTGAGCCCGCTCATCAAGCACTGACCCGCCAGGCGTTGAATGCGCCGGCGCGGCGGCAGCCGGCACCCTAGGTTTTTCCCGACCGGGTTAGGGGAACAGGCCGCCCAGGGCCGCGTCCTCTTTGGACGCGCTCTTGGTCGGCGTCGGCGTCGGCGTGGGCGTGGGCGACGGCGGGGGCGGCGGCGGAGCCGGTGCCTTCGCCACGGTCACGGTGATGGTCTTGCCCTGTTCGACGAGCGAATCCGCGGCATCGGCCTGGCCTGTCACCTTGCCCGGAGCCACCTGGGTGTTCTCCACTTCGGTGGCCTTGAGCACCAGGCCCTGTTCCTTCAGTCTCGCCTCCGCCTCCGCCAGCGGCAGCCCGATCAGCTGCGGCACAGCCACCTTGCCGGTGGAGACGACGATTTCGACCGCGTCCGCCACGGCCACAACCTGGCCCGGGGCCGGGTTGGTGGTGATGACAATGCCGACCGGAACCGTGGGGTTGTTGGACATCTTGGTGGTGAGGGCGCCAGTCAGCCCCGTTTGGTGGAGAAGATCGCGGGCTGCCGCCTCGGTCCGGCCGGGCAGGTCCGTCGGGATGGTAATCGCGCTGGGGCCCTCGGAGATGTTGAGGATGATGTCCGAGTTGGCGGCCATGGAACTCCCCGACGTCGGCACGGTGCCAATCGCGGTGCCTTTGGGAATGCTCTCGTGCTGCAGCCGTTGGAGCTGTGGCTTGAAACCTGCGTTGTACAGCCTTTGCAGGGCCTCTGATTCCGTCAGGGACGTGACAGTGGGAACCAGTACCTTGGTTGCCTGTGGCGGGGCCTGATTCATGAGGTTGTACAGCCAGAGGCCGCCGCCGGCCAGCACCAGCAGTGTGAGGACTACGAGCGTTGCGATCCAGGTGCGGCGGCGCGTCTTCTGGCGCGGGGTGTGCTCGCGTTCGACCGGCAGCGCCAGCGGCAGGCTGCCGGTGTCCGCAATGCCATAGAGTTCGGTGCCCGCCGGCTGCAGCACTTCCTCGTCGTCGGGTGCTTCTTCGGCGGGCCGCAGCCGGCCCCCGGGGGAATCGTCGAGGAACTTGGCACCGGTCAGGGAGAAAGCTGCCGTGGCCGCCAGGGGGTCGTGCCGGGGAACCTCGTTGGTGGGGTCGGTGGGGGCCTCGCTGGCGGAAGGCGCCGTGACCGGAACGCCGCTGCGCGCGGCCCGCAGGGCGCGGCGGAAGGCGGCGGCGTCCTGGAAACGGTCGGCGCGGTTCTTCTGCAGGGCCTTCATCAACACGCTGTCCAGCGCGGCGGAGACGTCGGGATTGAGGCTGCTGGCGGGCTCGGGGATCTCACGAACGTGCTGGTAGGCCACGGAGACGGGGCTGTCGCCGATGAACGGCGGCCGGCCGGTCAGCATCTCGTAGAGAAGGCATCCGGCGGAGTACAGGTCGCTGCGCGCGTCGACGGCTTCGCCCCGGGCCTGTTCCGGGGACAGGTACTGCGCCGTGCCGACGACGGCCTGCGTCTGCGTCATGGTGGCGGACGAATCCGCAATGGCGCGGGCGATTCCGAAGTCCATGACCTTGACGCTGTTTGAATCGGGGCAAAACATCACGTTGGCGGGCTTGATGTCGCGGTGCACGATCCCGGCCTTGTGGCTGTAATCGAGCGCGGACAGCACGCCCAGGGTGAAGTCGATCGCCTGGTCGATGGTGACGTCCTTGGCCCGCACCATGTCGCGGATGGTCTTGCCGGAAACGAACTCCATCACGATGTAGGGCACCCGGACGCTGTCGTCGTGGTCACCGGGGACCGCGTGGTCCCCGGTGTCGAAGACAGCCACGATCGAGGGGTGGTTGAGTGCCGCGACAGCCTGGGCCTCGCGCTTGAAGCGGGCCTGGAACTGCGGATCCCGGGCCAGGTCCGGGCGCAGCAGCTTGACGGCCACGGTACGTCCCAGCCGGGTATCGAGGCCGCGGAAAACATCCGCCATGCCGCCACGGCCGATCAGCTCACCCAGCTCATAGCGCCCGCTGAGGACGCGCTGCGTGTTCGCCGGGCGTTCCTCCCTGTGCGACGGAGTGCGGGGTGTATTGCTCATGATCGTTTAGGGTCCGGACTTGGTAGGTGACGGTGAAGGGGATGTGGCCGTGGCCTTGGCGAGGTGGTAGGTCACGACGCTTCCGGCGGTCACTTTGGACCCGGAAGGAGGCTGCGAGCTCACGAACGTGCCCGGATCTTCGTTCTTGTTCGTGGGACTGACGTCGGCTCCCTTGGCCCAGCGCAGCCCGGCGTCCTGGATGGCCTGCTGGGCTTCAGCCTCGCTGGCGCCCGCCTTGATGGACGGGACCTCGACCATTTCCGGGCCCTTGGAGTAGCTGACGGTGATGGTGGTGCCCGGCTGGACCGCACCGGAGGGATCGATGTTGGTGACGGTGCCTGGCGTCGCGTCGTTGACGACCTCGACACCGGTGACTTGCAGCCCCTTGCCAATCAGCTCGTTGCGGACATCGTTGTACGGCCGCCCCAGGTAGGCATCCGGGATCAGGTTGACCGCTGCCGGGGTGGATTCGGTGGGTTTCGCGGAGCTGGGCGTGGGGGTGGGCGTCTCGGTCGGGGAAGCCGACGACGCCGACGGCGTGGCACTGCTCGGTTTCGCGATGCTGGACGTGGCACTGCTCGTGGCCGGACCCTGCGAGGGGAAGAGACTGCCGGCCTGGCTCAGGACCACACCGACCAGGGCGAACACCACCAGCAGGATCAACGCAATCAGCGGCCAGGTCCACGGGCTGCGTCCGCGGCGCTTCGGCTCCTCCTCCGGCTCGTCGTAGTCTTCTTCCTCCTCTTCCTGCACCCAGCTTCGCTCGGCCGCCAGGGCGTCGGCGCGGTTGAGGGCGTTGCGGGCGCCGTAGCCGCTGGCTGCGGCAGCGCCGGCTGCCAGGCCGGCGGCTGCACCGGCACCGGCGGCGCCCACGACGGGCAGCGCGGACGTCGCCGACGTCGACTTGTCCTCCGCGGCGCTGGAGCCAATGACGCTGGTGGCCGCTGTGGGGACGTCGACGGGGGCCGTGATGGGCCCGGTGGCTGCCTCGAAAAGCAGCATGCCCGGTACGGCTGCGTGTGCGGCGGCGATATCACCGTTGCGGATGGCCTCGGCCGCCTCGGACAGCTTGATGGCGTCGGCCGGGCGGTTCTTCGGATCCTTGGCCAGCATGGACATCAGCAGGGCGCGGACGGGCCTGGGCAGTGTGTCCGGCAGCGGCGGAGGCGCGTCGTTGACCTGGGCCAGCGCGATGGCGATCTGGGATTCCCCGGAGAACGGCCGGTGGCCCGTGAGGCACTCGTAGCCGATCACGCCGAGGGAGTAGATGTCCGAGGCTCCAGTGGCAGTCTGCCCCGTGGCCTGTTCGGGTGCCAGGTACTGGGCGGTGCCCATCACCTGGCCGGTCTGGGTCAGCGGAACCTGGTCGGCCAGGCGAGCGATGCCGAAGTCGGTGACCTTGACGCGGCCGTCGGGGGTGATGAGCAGGTTCCCCGGCTTGACGTCGCGGTGCACGAGGCCCTGCGCGTGCGCGACGGCCAGGGCCCGCGCCGTCTGCGCGATCATCGAAAGCGTGCGGTCCGGGGACAGCACCTGTTCGTGCTCGATGATGCTGCTCAGCGGCTGCCCCGGAACCAGTTCCATGACCAGGTAGGCGGAACCCTCTTCCTCGCCGTAATCGAAGACGTTGGCGATGCCCACGTGGTTCAGCAGGGCGGTATGGCGTGCCTCGGCGCGGAAGCGCTGCAGGAATCCGGGGTCGCCCGTGTATTCCTCCTTGAGCACCTTGATGGCGACGATGCGGCCAAGGATCAGGTCTTTGGCTTTCCAGACTTCTCCCATGCCGCCGATCGCAATGCGCGTGGTCAGCTGGAATCTGCCGCCGAGGGTGATTCCCGAAGTAGGCCTCACTTATTCAACACCGCCTCAAAAATCTTCTTCGCGTTCGGACTGGTTAGATTTGCGCCAGTGGTGATGTCTACGCCTTCCATGACGATGGTGACGGCCACTYGCGGGTCATTTGCCGGGGCGAACCCGGTAAACCAAGAATTGTTCAGGCCGTTGCCGAGTTCTGCGGTACCGGTCTTGCCGGCCACCTGGACACCGGGCACGGCCGCACGGTGTGCGATGCCGTCGTCGACGACGCTGACCATCCACTCGTTGACCTGCCGTGCGATCTCCGGACTCGTGGCGGTGCGCAGGGCCTGGGGTTTCGGTTCGCTGATCGTCCGCAGGTCAGGGGCGCGTACGGCCTTGATCAGGTTCGGCTGCATCTGTACTCCGTCGTTGGCGATCGCCGCCGTCATGGTGTTGATCTGCAGCGGTGTGGCGCGGACGTCGCGCTGGCCGATCGAGGACTGCGCCAGCCCGGCGTCGTCCAGCGGTTCGCTCGGGAAGAAGCTTGGGGCGCTGTCCAGCTTGAGCTGGTCGCCGAAGTCCTGGCCGAAGCCGAATTTCTCCGCCTCGTCCCCGATGGCCTTCTGCCCCAGGTCCAGTGCGATACTGGCGAACGGTGTGTTGCAGGACTGCTGCAGGGCAAACGCGAACGACGCCGTCGTGCGCGTGTAGCAGTTGCCGCCCGCGTAGTTGGGCAGCTTGTAGTCGATGCCCGGGAAGGACATCTCGGCCGGGTTGGGCAGGTCGCTGTCCTTGTTGTACTTGCCCGATTTCAGCGCCGCAGATGTGTCAATGAGCTTGAACACCGATCCCGGTGCCAGCAGCTCGCCCGTGGGTCCAGAGACGTTCTGGTTCAGGTTGATCCCGGGGACCTGGTTCAGCTCGGTGTAATTGGCCTGTTCGGCGGCCGGGTCCTGGGTGGCAATCAGGTTGGGGTCATAGGACGGTTTGGACACCATGGCCAGGACCGCGCCGGTCTTCGGGTTGGTGACCACGATGTGCCCGCGAATGCCGTCCGGGATGAGGTCGTAGGCAAGCTTCTGGAGTTTGGGGTCCAGGGTCAGCTCCACGGACGCGCCCTTGGGCTGGTTGCCGAGGAACAACTGGCCCACCCGGTCCAGGAACTGCTGGTCCGAACTGCCGGCCAGGACATCGTTCATCGACTTCTCGAGTCCGGTGAGGCCGTAGTTCTTGGAGAAGTAGCCGGTGACGCCCGCGTAGAGCTCGGGCTGGGAGTAGGTCCGCTGGAATTTGCAGCTCTCCGTGGCGGGCACGGACTCTGCCACCGGGGTGCCGCCGACAATGATCGCACCGCGGTCGTTGCAGTAGTTCTGCAGGATGGCGCGCCTGTTCCAGGCGTTGGCCTTAAGCTCGTCGGCGCCAACCACCTGCACATAGCTGAGCGCGCCGAAGACCAGCACGAACATCGCGATGGCGGCAATCCATGAATTGCGGATGGCCTGGTTCACAGCTGTTTCACCGCCTCGGTGGGTGCGTCGGGACTGTTTCGGGGATCCGGCGCCGGTTTGGCAGGCAGCACGGGGAAGTTCTTGCGCGCACCGGGTTCCTGGCCGGGCGGCAGTGGCGTTGTATCCACCGGGCCGCGCGCGGAGTGCGAAATCATGAGCAGCAGACCCACAATGATCCAGTTCGCCAGGAGCGAGGACCCGCCGGCGGCGAGGAACGGCGTCGTAAGTCCGGTCAGCGGGATCAGGCGCGTCACGCCGCCGATCACCACAAAGCACTGCAGCGCGATCGCGAAGGAGAGCCCGGTGGCGAGCAGTTTGCCGAACGCGTCGCGGGTGCCCAGCGCGGCGCGGAAGCCCCGGGTGAACAGCAGCAGGTACATCAGGACGATCGCGAAGACGCCGATCAGGCCCAGCTCCTCACCAAAGGAGGCAATGATCATGTCGCTGTTGGCGAAGGGGACGAGGTTGGGCCGGCCCTGGCCGAGGCCGGTGCCGACCAGTCCGCCGTTGGCCATGCCGAACAAGCCCTCGACAATTTGAAGGCTGCCGCCGAACTGCCGGCCGTAGACCTCATCGGTGAACGCGTTGAGCCAGCCGTCGATCCGCAGGGCCACGTGCGAGAACACGCGGGCAGCGACGAAGCCGCCGACGGCAATCAACACAAGGCCGATGATCACCCAGCTGATGCGGCTCGTGGCGACGTAGATCATGACGAGGAACAGGCCGAAGAACAGGATCGAGGATCCGAGGTCACGCTGGAAGACCAGCACGCCGATGCTCACGAGCCAGGCGGTGATCATGGGGCCCATGTCCTTGAACCGTGGGAACTGCACCGGGCCGATCTTGCGGCCAGCCAGCAGGATCAGGTCCCGGTTCGACGACAGATAGCCGGCAAAGAAGATGGCCAGCGTGATCTTGGCGATTTCACCCGGCTGGAAGGTCATGGAACCGATCTTGATCCAGACGCTGGCACCCAGGACCTCTCCGGCGGAGATGCCGGGAACCAGCGGCAGGATGAGGAGCACGGCGCTGATGGCCAGGGAGATATAGGTGAAGCGGCGCAGGATCCGGTGGTCCTTGAGGAACCAAATGACCGCGATCGCGACCGCCATGGCCACCAGGGTCCAGCGCAGCTGGTTGTTGCCGGTGTCTTCGCCTACCCTGTCCAGCCGGTGGATCATGGCCAGGCCCAGCCCGTTAAGGGCGACCACGAGCGGAAGTATTACCGGGTCGGCATATTTTGCGCGGAGCCGCAGCACCACATGGAAGGCGAGGGCGGCCAACGCCAGGAGTCCGGACTGAAACCAGAAGTCGGTGTCGAACGCTTTTTGCCGGTCCACGCCCACGAGCGCCTGGGCACCAATCCCTACGGCGAGGGCGAGGACCAGGAGGACCAGCTCCACGTTTCGTCGTGGCCTGGGCACGGGGTCGATGGGTGTCATTTGGCCCCCTCGCAATTCGTAGTCGGGGTGGCGGATGGCGACGGCTTGGCCGCTCTAGGGGAGGCTGTGGCACTTGGCGACGCCGTGGAGCCCGGCTTGGCCGTGCTGCCGGGGGAGGGGGTGGCACCGGCGGCCGTCGCTGCGGGGGACGGGGTGAGGCATTCATCGGCCGGGGCGGTCGTGCCGGTGCGTTCCAGGTTTTTGACGATTCGCTGCGCGTCGTAGAGGTCGCGGGCGGGCACAGTCAGGCGCACCCGCTGCTGCGAAAATTCGGGAAGGTCGGACATCTTGATATCGGTTACCGCTTCGAGAGTGGAAAGCTGGATGGGCCCGAGACGCTGGGAGACGCCGTTGAAGATGGCCACATGCTGATCGTGTTCGCCGATGTAGTAGCGCGTCTGGGTCCAGGCGTAGCCAAGCCAGAGTCCGACGGCGAGCAGCGCGACGATCGCGGCGGCAATGGATACGGTGAGCCACCGGCGCGGCCGTCCGGCGGGCCTGAAGTCGTCGGCCTCCTCGCGGTCCTGTTCGGACTTGTGCGTGAGGACCGTGGCCGCGCGGCGGGCCACGGTGCGTCCGGCGATGGAAGGAATGGAACCTGATTCCGCCGCTGCGGCGGCGGCCCCGACAAGTTCGTGCGGGCGCATGGAGAGTTCTTCCCGCAGGACTTCGGCCGAGAGATGTTCACCCAGATGCGGGTCGGTGGTGGTCTCGGGCTCCTTGCCCTCGGCAGCCTTCTGTGCGGCGGCGCCCGGCGGCTTGCCGTCGGCCGGGGACCCTGGGGCGGGGTCGGCCGGCGGCGGCCCTGAGGCTCCTGCCGCGGTGGCCAGCGCGGCGGACCCGGTGTCTTGGGCGGAGTTGTCCTTCTTTACGGACCCGCCGGGGGTTTTCGCGGCACCAACGGTGCTGCCGGCCAGGGACCCGGCCAGGGTTCCGGCCGGGGCCGCGGGCGCTGACGTCCCGGCGGCCGCTGCGGGCGCGGGCACGACGTCGACGGCGGCGGTCCGGACGTCATCACGGGTCGGCTCGGCAATGTCGAGTACCACCACGGTCACGTTGTCCGGGGCGCCGGCCTCCAGCGTGAGTTCAACCAGCAGTTCGGCGCATTCGCCCAGGTCCTTCGTCTCCCGGACGGTGCGCTCCACGACGTGGCCGGCCACATAGTTCAGGCCGTCCGAGCAGAGCAGCCATCGTTCCCCGGCCTGGACAGCCAGTGTGTCAAGATCCAGCTCCGGGCTGGCATCGACGTCCCCCAGCACGCGCATGAGGACGTTCTTGTGCGGATGCGTTTCGGCCTCTTCGGGGCGGAGCCGGCCCTCATCGATGAGCCGCTGGACAAAGGTGTGGTCGACGCTGACCTGTTCGAACTCGCCGTCACGCAGCCGGTAGGCCCGGGAGTCGCCGATGTGGGCGAAGTGGAGCTTTCCTTCGGCGAGGAGCAGGGCCGTGACCGTGGTACCCATCCCGGCAAGCTTGGGATTCATGTGGACCAGTTCGGACAGCAGGGAGTTGGCCGTCTGGATTTCGTCGGCGAGGACGGTGCCGGGGTCGCCGTCGTAGTCGTCATGGTCCAGATGGATCATGTCCAGGACGGTCGCGGCAGAGGCGACGTCGCCGCCGGCATGGCCACCCATGCCGTCGGCAACGACGGCGAGGTGCCGGCCGACGTAGGCGGAGTCGTCATTCTTGGCGCGTATGCGGCCGACGTCTGAGCGCGCGGCGTAGCGCATGATCAGCGGCCGCTTCGGGGCAGTTGTCTTGCCTTCGGCCCTGTCTGCGGGAAATGCCGGGGCAGCCACGGCTACGGCCTCAATTCGATGACCGTCTTGCCGATTCTCACGGGGACGCCCAGCTCCACCGGGAGGGCCCGGGTCAGCTGCTGGTCTGCCAGATACGTGCCATTAGTGGAGCCGAGGTCCTCGATGAACCAGCGGCTGCCCTGCGGGAACAGGCGGGCATGGCGGCCCGAGGCGTAGTCGTCCTCCAGGACCAGGGTGGCTTCCTGTGCCCGGCCCAGGAGGATGGGGCTCGCCGCGAGGGCGATGGTGGTGCCCTTCAACGGTCCCTCGGTCACGATCAGCTGGCGGGCCTGCTGTTTGACGGGGGCCGGCGGCGGTTCGGCAAGGGAAGGATTCTTGCGCACCTGGCGTGCCGTGGGGGCACCGGCCGCCGCCTTGCGGCCGATCATCAGGTCGCGGCGCATGGCCGAGACAATACTGAAGATCAGCACCCACAGGAGGATGAGGAACCCGAAACGCAGGGCCGTGATGGTCAATTCGCTCATGCGCGGCCGCCTGGGTGGGCGGGCAGTAGGCGGAAGATGATTTTGGTTCGTCCCATCATGATCGTGGCGCCGTCAGCAAGCTCCGAACTGCCTACGATCTTTTGGCCGTTGACGTAGCTGCCGTTCGTGGAGCCGAGATCGATCGCCTGAGCCGTGCCAGGCCCAGTCCGGATTTCCAGGTGGCGGCGCGAAACGCCGGTGTCGTCAATAAGGATGTCTGCTTCGGAGGACCGTCCGAGGACGATTGAGGGCGCGTTCAGCGAATAGCGCTGGCCGTCGATGTCCAGTACAGGCTGAAGCTGTGCAGGCTGGCGTGTCGGAGCCGCGGGTACATTGCCGTGAATGCCCGGCTGAGCCGGGACGGAAGGGGCGGAGGCTTTCTCGGTCCGCGAGGTGATGTCGAAATTCCCGGCGCGGTGCTCCTCATCGCGGCGGAAACTGATCCGGACCGGGCCCTGGAGGGTGTACCCCTGGCTGCGGACATGGTTGATGACGACGTCGCACAGCTCCTCCGCGAGCGGTGTGCCCCATTCCTGGGCGCGCTGGAAGTCATCGCTGCTGAGGAGTACGTCAAAAACGTTAGGGGCCAGGGTGCGTCCCGCGGCAATCGTGATGGCCTTGTTGTCCACCTCGGTGCGGAGGCGGCTCGCGATCTCGACAGGCTCAACCTGGGCGCGGGAACCGGTGGAGAAGACTCCGCGGACGGCCTTTTCGATGCCGCGCTCGACTTTGTCCAGCAATCCCATGGTCCTTCTCCTTTCCTGGTGGCTGCGGGGCAGCGTTCGTTCCGGAACTCGGTTTCCAACTTTTGCGAGCCCGCGCTCAGCGGACACTCCTACATCAGATACTACTGGGCGTGTCTGGGAATGGCCTCAACGGACGCCGCCGGGGCGACGTCAAAATGAGTGCCCGCCGCGCCCTGACGTGCGCGGACACCGCCGCCGGGACGGCCGCGGCGGGGTCCCCGCGTGACGCCCGGCGGCGGGGCAAACGTGGCCGGCAAACGACCCCAATCAGTGGGCTCTGGGGCTCGATTGGTGTTTTCCGGCAGTTGTCCGTTATGCTTGATCTCGCTGCTTTTGCGAGGTTGGCGGTCCGGGAAACCGGCCCTATCCGAGTGGAAGAAGTTGCGCGCGAGTGGCGGAACGGCAGACGCGCTGGCTTCAGGTGCCAGTGTCCGAAAGGGCGTGGGGGTTCAAATCCCCCCTCGCGCACGCAATCGAAAGAACCCCGGTCTTGGACCGGGGTTCTTTTGTTTAACCCACGCGGGAGAACCGGTGTCGGGGTTTTCCGGTTTCCCCACATTCGAAGGCTTCCTCCGGCGTGTTGCGCCGACCCGCCGGTGTGGTGCGGCGCCGGTCTGTCAAAAGTGGGGAAACTCCGCGGTGGACTACTGCTGCTGGACCGCTAGGCTGCCCGCAGCGCCCCGAGCCCGGCGAGAAGTGCCTCAAGTCCCAGCCGGAAAGCGACGTCGGCCGGTTTCTCATGGCCTTCCCCGGCCAGCCGCTGGACGGCGGCGGTGAAATGCGGTGTCGACGCGGCCATGGTGCCGGAATCGAAGATGTCCGCGGGTGCCGTGACGTCGTAGGCGGAGCCAAAGATGAACGATTCGATCGCGACAATGGCCGGGACAATGCGCTCCTGCGGAAAGCCTGCGCGGCTGAAACCGGCACTGACGGCCTCGTACATGGCCAATGTCTTGGGCGCGTCGGTCACGGGCAGTACGGCAATGACGGGAATCAGCGGGGTGTGCTTGGAAAATACATCGCGGTAGCTCCAGGCCCAATCCCTCACGGCCTGTTCCCAGTCCCCGGCCTCGAAGGCGGTGACGTCCACGAACGAGGTCAAGTGGTCCTGGACGAGGACCAGCACGTCCCGTTTGGACGAGACATGGTTGTACAGCGCCGAGGGAGCCACGTTGAGGGTCCGCGCCAGGGCAGCCATGGTGAACCCGTCGTAGCCGCTCTTGCCAATCAGCTCCAGGGCCGCCACGGTGATGCCGTGCTGGTCCAGCACGGCCGCGGCGGGCCGTCCCGCGCGGCGGCGGGGCCCGGCGGCGGGGCCGTGCGCATCGGCGGGGGCGCTGGTTGCTGCCGTCATTCCGGCCCTTTCTTCTCTGCTTGGCTTCTCGGTTTGGCTGGCGGGTTGGGGGTGAGCCCGTTCTGCCCCTACTTTACGGGCGAAATTCATTAGGCGGAGGGTCTTCCCCGAAGCGTGTGGACCGTCTATCATTCTAAATGAACGTCATTCATTTTGTGGTCCGCATCACTCTAGCGGCCACGGGGAGGAACATCATGCTGGAACTTGACCGCGACGTCGTCATCGTAGGAGCCGGCCCGTCAGGCTTGACCGCCGCCCGCGAGCTGAAAAAGGCCGGACTCAGTGTGGCGGTGCTCGAGGCGCGGGACCGCGTGGGCGGCCGGACCTGGACCGACACGGTTGACGGGGCCATGCTCGAGATCGGCGGCCAGTGGGTCTCGCCGGACCAGACCGGGCTCCTGGGGCTCCTGGATGAGCTCGGACTGCAGACCTATTCCCGCTACCGCGACGGCGAATCCGTCTACATTGGCGCGGACGGCAAGCGCACCCTGTACACCGGTGACACCTTCCCGGTCAGCGAAACCACCGCCGTCGAAATGGACAAGCTCACGGCATTGCTGGACTCCCTGGCCGCGGAGATGGCTCCCGAGGAGCCGTGGGCCCACCCCAAGGCCCGCGAGCTGGACACCATCTCCTTTCACCACTGGCTGCGGCAGAACTCAACAGATGAGGAAGCCTGCAACAACATCGGCCTGTTCATCGCCGGCGGCATGCTGACCAAACCGGCCCACGCCTTCTCCGCCCTGCAGGCCGTCCTCATGGCTGCCTCGGCGGGGTCCTTCACCAACCTCACGGATGAGGACTTCATCCTGGACAAGCGGGTTGTCGGCGGGATGCAGCAGGTTTCGCTGCTGCAGGCCGCGGAACTGGGCGACGACGTCGTCCTCGGCAGCCCGGTCCGCACCATCAACTGGGCCGATGACGCGAGCGGCGGCTACCGTGTCACTGCTGTCTCCGACCGGGCCACGGTGAACGCACGTTTCGTCATCATGGCCGTGCCGCCGAACCTCTACACCCGGGTGTCCTTCAACCCGCCGTTGCCCCGCCGCCAGCACCAGATGCACCAGCACCAGTCACTTGGCCTGGTCATTAAGGTCCACGCCGTCTACAGCAGCCCGTTCTGGCGCGAAGACGGCCTGTCCGGAACCGCCTTCGGCGCCGGCGCCATTGTGCAGGAGGTCTACGACAACACCAACCACGAGGACCCGCGCGGCACTCTGGTGGGCTTTGTCTCGGATGAGAAGGCCGACGCCATGTTCGAGCTCAGCGCGGAGGACCGCCGCCGCACCATCCTCGAATCGATTGCGTCCTTCCTCGGCGAAAAGGCCCTGGAGCCCGAGGTCTACTACGAGTCCGACTGGGGTTCGGAGGAATGGACCAGGGGGGCCTACGCCGCCAGCTACGATCTTGGCGGACTGCACCGCTACGGCAAGGACCAGTTGACGCCGGTCGGACCGATCTACTGGTCCTGCTCGGACCTTGCGGCCGAGGGCTACCAGCATGTTGACGGCGCCGTCCGGATGGGGCAGCTCACGGCGGCCCGGATCGTCGCTGCTGCGGACCGCGCGTCCGTCGCCTCTTAGAAAATCCCAACAATTCAGTTGAATGCAGTCCAGATCAGTTAGGAGAGCGGCCAGATGCGTTACGTAGTGGGGTATTCAGCCAATGCCAGGGGCCATGATGCGGTCAATCTGGCCGTCTCCCTGGCGCTCGGGCGTGGAGCGAGCCTGGACCTTGTGCTGGTGGTGCCCGAAGTGCAGCAGTCCGGGCATGCCCTCGCACCGAAGGCGGGCTTCGAAAATCTGCTCACCGAGCAGGCCCAGGAGTGGCTCGACCAGGCCCTGGCGCTGGTTCCATCCAGTGTCCCGGCGCAGGCCCACATCCGCAGCCATGATTCCGACGCGCACGCACTGATCGAGGCGGCCGAGGAACTGGGCGCGGACATGCTCATCATCGGGGCCACCAGCACCGGGCTCTTCAAACGGTTCACGATCGGGTCGGTGGCCAGTGCACTGCTCCACGCCTCGCCCGTTCCGGTGGCCCTGGCACCGCACGGCTACCACCGCCAGGAGGCCTTGACCCGGATCAGCTGCGGGCTCGGAACCCGGGCCGGCGCGGAGAAGCTGCTCGAATTCGCCCTGGGCATGGCGGCGAACCGGGACGTGCCGCTGCGCGTGGTGTCGCTTCTGGCCCTCGACGGCGATGCGGCCGATTCAGCCGACGCGGCCCGGGAGTATGCGGCCAAGTGCCTTGCCGACGCACTGGCTGCCGGCGGGCCGGCAGTCCCGGGGGAGGCGAAGGCAGAGGTCCCGGGGGAGGCCAAGACGGAAGCCCAGGTAGAGGCGAAGACGGAAATCGTCGTCGCCCACGGGCGCAGCATCGAGGAAGCCGTGGACCGCCTGGACTGGGAAGACGGCGAGGTCCTGTTGATCGGATCCAGCCGGCTTGCCAAGGGCCGGTCCATCTTCCTCGGCAGCACAGCGGGCCGCATTCTGCGCGCCCTGCCGGTGCCGATGATCGTGGTCCCCAGCGACTATGAACTCAAGCACCTCAATCATTCAGCGTCGAGTGACACCCCCCGAGAGGCACAACAATGAGCGCAGACCATGCGATGTCCAAGCCGTCGCAGACAGGACAGCAGACAGGACAGCACACCGGATCGCAGACCGAACAGCAGCACGGACTGAGTGAAAAGGGCCTGAAAGCCGGATCGGTGGGGCTCATTGGCGCCGTCGTCATCGGCATTTCCTGTATCGCCCCGGCATACACCCTCACGGCCGCCCTGGGTCCCACCGTGGCCGAGGTCGGCGTGCAACTGCCGGCGATCTTCCTGGTGGGCTTTGTCCCCATGCTGCTGGTGGCCTTCGGCTACCGGGAGCTGAACAACGCAATGCCCGACGCCGGGACCTCCTTCACCTGGGCCTCGCGTGCGTTCGGACCCTGGATTGGCTGGATGGGCGGCTGGGGACTCATCGCCGCCACCATCATCGTGCTCTCGAACCTGGCCGCCGTCGCGGTGGACTTCTTCTACCTCATGCTGGCGCAGATCTTCGGCAATCCCGAACTCGCCGACCTCACTACCAACCTGCCGCTGAATATCGCGACCACGCTGGTGTTTATCGCCCTCGCGTGCTGGATCTCCTACCGCGGCATGGAAACCACCAAGACCGTCCAGTACGTTCTCGTGGGATTTCAGTTGCTGGTCCTCGCCTGGTTCTCGGTCTCAGCGTTCAGCCATGTCGCCAACGGAACCGCCTTTGACGCCACGGCCATCTCCCCGGACTGGTTTAACCCGTTCGCCGTGGGATCCTTCTCCGCCTTCGCCGCCGGCGTTTCGCTGTCCATCTTCATCTACTGGGGCTGGGACGTCACGCTGACCATGAACGAGGAGACCAAGAACCCGGAGAAAACGCCGGGACGTGCCGCCACCATCACCGTGCTGGTCATCGTGATCATCTACATGACGGTTGCACTGGCCACGCTGAGCTACGCCGGCGTCGGCGACACGGGGCTGGGCGCCGGAAATCCGGAGAACCAGGGCAGTATCTTCGCCGTCCTGGCGGGACCGGTGATGGGCCCGTTCGCCATCCTGATGTCCCTGGCCATCCTGAGCAGCTCCGCCGCGTCCCTGCAGTCCACATTTGTCTCGCCGGCGCGCACCCTGCTGTCCATGGGCCATTACCGGGCGCTGCCGCAGAAGTTCGGCAGGATCAGCCCCACATACAAGTCGCCGAGCTATGCCACGATCGCCTCGGCCGTCGCGGCCGCCGCGTTCTATGTCATCACCCGGACCACGTCGGAAAACGCACTGTGGGACACCATCACGGCCCTGGGCATGATGATCTGCTTCTACTACGGCATCACCGCGTTGGCCTGTGTCTGGTTTTTCCGCGCCGAGGCGTTCAGCGGAGCGAGGGCCTTCTTCTTCAAGTTCCTCGCGCCACTCCTGGGCGGCGTCATCCTGCTGGTCATGTTCGTCAAGACCGCCTACGACTCCATGGATCCCGCGTACGGATCAGGGTCGTCGATCGGCGGTGTGGGGCTGGTCTTCATCCTGGGCATGGGCGTCATCCTGCTGGGCGTGGTGCTCATGCTGGTCATGGCCAAGCTCCGCCCCGAGTTCTTCAGGGGCCAGGTCCTGACCCGCGGGCACTGAGCCCACTGCCGGTTCAGGGAAGATCCCGGGAAGGTCTCCGGCCGGCAGCCATTGGAAAGTAAGCACACTTACCAATAGGCTGTCCGGAGGGGGACCTTCCTCCGTCGGAACCAGAACGAGGTGAGAGCATGTCGGATGCCGAAAGCATCAGCAAGGTCACGGACATCATCAACGATTCGCACATCGGAATGTTCACCACCATCAATGAGGCAGGCGCGCTCGTCAGCCGGCCACTGGCCGTCCAGGAGGTCAAGGACGACGGCGACATGTGGTTTTTCACGTCGGCGACCACCTCTCAGGTGGCCCACATCCGCGCCAACCCGGCGGTGAACGTCTCCTTCGGCAAGCGCACCGAGTGGGTTTCGGTGGCCGGGACCGCTGAAGTGGTCACTGACCGGCAACTGATCCACGACATGTGGAATCAGGTGGTGGAGGCCTGGTTCCCGGACGGCCCGGACACCCCTGAGGTGGTCCTGCTCCACGTCGACTCGGACTCCGCCGAGTACTGGACCAGCCCGGGCGGCACGGCGGCGACCGTGTTGCAGTGGATCAAGTCCAAGGTGACCAACAGCCGGATGAGCGTCGGCGACAGCGGCACGGTCGAGCTGTAGCGCGCTGAACCGCGCCACCGTCCGGTCTCACCGGTGGATATAGCCGCTTGATATCACCGCTCCGTATGATCGCTCAGTATCACCGCTCTGGGCCGATGACGGCCGGTCGGGACCGGACTGCTCCTAGTCAGTGATTTTCAGGCCGGTGCCCCAGTTAAAGGTTGGATACGCAGGGCTAACCTGCAGCGCCATGACCAGCAGCATGAAGCCCTCGAGTTCGCGGGCGTGGCGCAGTCCGCCCACCTGGAGCGGACGCAGCCCGGCGGCTTCGGCGAAGACCGCAACCTCGTTGCGGGCCTCTTCGGAGTCCGAGGCGATGAAGACATCCATCGGCTGGCCACCGGCTTCCCCGGACCCGAGCGGGCCGGCGAAGGTGGTGTTGAAGGCTTTCACCACCCGTGCGCCCGGGAGCAGTGCGGCGATTTCCTCCGCCGCCGACGTCCCCGGGTCGACCACCAGCGAGTCGAAGGTTTCGGTGTCAATCGGATTGCTGATGTCCACCACCGTCTTGCCGCTGAGCGTGTCGCCGAAATGCGTGGCAACTTCCTTGGCCGGGCCGAAGTACAGCGCGAGGATGACGATGTCGCCCTCGGGAACCTCGCTCAGGCCGCCGGAGTTGGGGGTGCCGCCAAGTTCAGCAGCGAGCTTGGCGGCATTCTCCGGCGTCCGGTCCAGGATCTGGACGGAGCGCCCGGCGGCGACAGCCCGGGTCCCGATCGCCCGTGCCATGTTGCCGCTGCCGATGATCGTGATGTCAGTCATGATGGAACCTTTCCAAGGTGGCCGCGAACTGCCGGATCGGCAATTCCGGGGAATCAGCCGTGCGCGTGGTCCGGGCCACGCGGCCCGGCGGCGCTGACGCCGGCCGCGCGTTCGGCGGCAGCCAGGGCATGTTCCAGCCGTTCCACGGCCGGGGCGTAGGCGGCATCGGTGCAGGCGCGGTCCGTACGGCCGCCGAGGCCCTCGGCGGCCTTGATCGCCCGGATCAGTGCCGCGGTTTCCGGTTGCCGGGTATCGCTCATCGCGGGATAGTCAATCGAGAATCCCGGATCCAGTTCGTACCGCTGCCACCGGGCGAGGGCGCTCCGGTGCCGTGCGGCGGCCGCCTCGTTCAAGAGCCGGGTTTCCCGGCTGGCCCGGCGGGCTTCCTGCCGGCGGAGCAGCCGGGGTGCCGCAGCCACGGCCGCCAGGGCAGCTCCCGCGGCCAGCATCCCGAGGGCCAGTCCGGCCCAGGGCCATGTGGAGGAGGCCAGGACGATGGCGGGGACAATGACGGCGAGTCCGGCGAATGCGTCCCAAAACGCGCCGTCCGCGCCTTCGGAAGGCCCGTCGTCGGCCGCCAGGTGCTTGCGGGCGAAATAGACCGCGGCGAACGCTGCCCCGGCAACCAAAATGGCGAGGGCCAGGAACTGCCAGGCCGCGAGGGCGCCGGATAGTGAAAGCGTCATTGCACACCTCCCCGGAACGGTCCCGGGCGGGCGCTGTTCCGCTAGTTCCATTGGAATCCCTGGCGGCGGGGCCGTCAATGCCTGCCGGGCCGGGGCAATGCCCGGCGCCAGCGTGGACGCAAACCCGGGCGCCAAGGCCCCGTGCGGAGGCCGCGTCGCGGTTCCTACGCCGAGCCTCCCGGCGTAGCCTAGGGGCCATGCGACTGAAAATGTGCAGTATCCACGTCAAGGATCCAGCCTCGGCCCATGAGTTCTACACCGGCACGCTGGGCTTCGAAACGCTGATGGCCATGCCGGAGCACAACCTCTACATCATCAAGGATCCGGATGGTGACGGAGGCGCCGGACTGCTGCTGGAACCCAGTGACAACCCGATCGGAGCGGCCTACATGAACGGTCTTCACGACGCCGGAATTCCCGCAATCGTCTTTGGCGTGCCGGACGTGCGCGTCGAATACGACCGGCTGGCGGCCAAGGGCGTGATGTTCCAGGGGGAACCGTCCGAAGGGCCCGGCGGAACCAGTGTGGTGTTGGATGACGGCTGCGGGAACTTCGTGCAGCTGCACCAGGACTAGATGCCGGACCACCGCGCCCTGACTCTGCCTAACGGCTCGTCTTGTCCTTGTCCGGGTGCTCGTCGCCGATATGGCCCGGTGCATTGGCGGCCAGGACCCGCGCCACGAAGGAGGCATACTCCTCCATGTAGTGGCGCAGCAACCCGGCCGTAGCCTCGTCCTTGACCTCGCCGTCCTCGCCGTAGGCCTCCGGGACGAAGCGGATGTACGCCTCCGGCGCTTTCAGCTGCGGCGCGTCGAGGAAGCTCAGCACGCTGCGGAACGAGGACTGCATCACGGCCGTCCCAATGCCGCCGGGGGAGGCGCCGATGATCCCGGTGGGCTTGCGGGCGAAGGAGTTGGTGCCCCAGGGCCGGGATCCCCAGTCGATGGCGTTTTTGAGCGCTCCGGGGATGGACCGGTTGTATTCGGGCGAGACGAACAGGATGCCGTCGGAAGCCGAGATGGCATCTTTGAGGGCCTGCCCAACGGGTGGGAAGGCGGCATCAAAATCCGGGCTGTACAACGGCAGATCCCTGATGGGGATCTCCGTGAACTCCAGTTCCGCAGGCGCAGGCCGGATCAGCGCCCTGGACAAAGTGCGGTTGATCGAATTGCTCGAGAGGCTCCCGACAAAATATCCGATCTTGAAGGCCACTGCCTTGTTCCTTCCCGATACGCCGCCGGTGGCAGGTGAATTGGGATACGGACGGGATCGGACCGGCGGCCCCGACCCATTCCGCGAGCGTAGTCCTGTGTCCGCGGGATGAAAAGTGGCGCCGGGAGAAAGCGCGTGCCGCTATTCGGCCTTGGCGCGGGCTTTCTTGGCGTCCTTCTTGGCGGCCTCGTCCTTGACCCGCTGGGCCTCGGCGCGGACGGCGGCGTGGGTGGCGCGCTCGGCCACCAGCCAGGCCGGGGGAGCCTGGAGCAGTGCGGTGATTTCCGCCGTCGTCAGCGCTTCCTCAACACCACCGCGGGCCAGGCCGGCGATGGAGACGTTGAGCTTCTGCGCCACCACGGGGCGCGGGTGCGGGCCGTTGCGGCGCAGTTCCGCGAGCCACTCCGGCGGGTTGGCCTGGAGATCGGCAAAATCAGCGCGGGTGATGGTTGAATCCTGGAACTCCTGGGGTGTCGCCGGCAGGTAGATGCCAAGCTTCTTGGCAACGGTGGCCGGTTTCATGGACTGGGAGTTTGCAGAGGTCATAGTCCAAGGGTATCTGCCGGGATGCCCGCAGGGCACCAACCCAGTACCAACTCAGTACCAACCCAGCACGGTGCCGCCATCGCGGCGGACCGCCGCGCCACCCCGGGCGGTACTGTGAACATGTGTCCGCAGCAGAAGAACCATCCCAGACCCCCGACGAAACCGCCGTCGTCCCAGCCGTTGCAGTCGGGCGGGAGCTGCGCTTCGCGTACGTGGCCGGTGTGACACCGGGCAAATGGATCCGCCGCTGGGAGGAACGGATGCCCGAGGTTCCGCTGCACTCCTTTATGTCCGACGACGGCGCGCAGCTGTCCGTGCTCCGCGACGGTACCGCGGACCTGAGTTTCGTCCGGCTCCCGGTGGAACGCGAGGGCCTCAGCGTGATCCCGCTCTACGAGGAGCAGCCGGTGGTGGTGGCACCGAAGGGGCACGAGGTCTCCCTGTTTGAAGAAGTGGACCTGGCGGACCTGTCCGCCGAGACGTTTCTCGATGTGCAGGAGCTCGGCGGACCCGCGATGGCCCTGCAGGTAGTGGCCTCCGGTGCCGGGCTGGTGATCCTGCCGATGTCCGTGGCCCGGCACTTCAACGTCAAGGACACCGTGGCGCGGAAGCTCACGGGCGCGCCCGGCACGGAGATCGCCCTGGCCTGGCCGAGCGACGCCACGGACGAGGTCATCGAGGAATTCATCGGTATTGTCCGCGGACGCACCGCGGCGAGCTCGCGCCAGCCCTCGGCGCAGCAGGAGAAACCCAAACGCGAGCCCAAGCCGGACCGGCGCGGCACCGGAGCCGCCAAGAAGCCCAAGGTGGCGCAGCGCTACGCGCCCAACCCGGACAAAGGCCGCGGCAAGGGATCCCGGAAAAAGGGCAAACGCTAGGCACGTGGAGTCGGACGCTCCTGGCGGCGTTCTGTGATCGCTGGGTGTCTCCTTCCGGGAGGACGCGCCGAGCGGCTGGTTGGTGAGTGGTGGTGGATGTACTTCCCCGACCGCGCGGAGGAATCGCGCTCAGCCCCTCGTCTCGTACCTGGTCAGGACCACGCCGCCGGGAAACGTCCGCGTCTCCACCAGGTTCAGGTTCACCCAGCTGTCCAGCGAGGTGAAGAACGGAGTGCCGCCGCCCACCAGGACCGGATGGGTGACTAGCGCGTATTCGTCGATCAGCCCGGCCCGCATGGCCGCCCCGGCGAGCGTTGCGCCGCCGACGCTCATCGGGCCGCCGTCGCCGGCCTTGAGCCGGGTGATCTCGGCGATCGCGTCGCCGGTGACCAGGCGGGTGTTCCAGTCGACGTTGTCGACCGTCGAGGAGAACACCACCTTTGGCGTGTCCCGCCAGTTCCGCGCGAACTCGATCTCCGCCGGGGTGGCGTTGGGCTGCTGGTCGCCGGTCGGCCAGTAGGAGCTCATTGTCTCCCAGAGCTTGCGGCCGTACAGTGACAGGCTGCTAGCCCGCTCCTGGTCGAGCCACCACTGGAACAGTTCGTCGCTCGGCGCGCTCCAGCCGATGTCGTCGCCGGCTGCGGCGATGTAGCCGTCCAGGGTCAGATTCATGCCGTAGATCAGTTTTCGCACGGCGCCAGCCTTCCGTTTTGTCGTGGTCGAGGGGCGTCATTGAACTCTGTCGTCCCGCATATGATCGGCAGCATCCTGTCCCTCATGGAGCCACCGTAACTGCCCATGATCTGGTTGCCATAGCCTTCGGTCCGCGATTCAACTGAGCTGCCCGGTGAAGGATCCCCTATCGGACGGCCGCACCCTCGGCACGGCCGGAAAGTTTTTTGCGCATCGGTAGGCTAAACCCATGGCATTAGGGGATGCGGTGCAACCGCCGACAGTTCGGTCACACGGAGTGGTCCTCGATGCTTACGCGTTCATCAAGGGTTGGCTCATCGCCACCTCGCTCTGGGTCGGCGTGCTACTTCTCCTGGTGGCGGCAGGCTATGGTGTGCCCGCCTGGCGGGACGGCACCGACGCCGGCCACGTATGGGGCTTTTTGGGCATGGTGATTCTGTATGGCTTCGGAGTTTCCCTGGTGTTTGCGGCGCCACTGGCCTGGGTGTTGGCCTATCTTTTGCGCCCGGTCCGGAATCAATGGATCCACATCGGAGCCTTTTTCGCGGTGCCCACCCTCGTGTTCTGGCTGCTGGGAAGCGTCCTGGGCCTCGGCTGGCAGCCCTGGCTACTGATTCCCTGGGCCACCGTTGGCGCAGCGGCAGCCATCGCGCGTTGGGCAATCCGCAATGACGTCCTTGCCTCGAATTCTGCAGCTGACCCGACCTGACCGCCCGCTGCACGATCGGTTTGCGGCTACTTTCTGTCTCCTCGTTTGCCGGGGCAGGCACCCCATGTGAGGCGGCCCTAAACCGGTATCAGGTCGATGTGAATCAGAGCTGTCCCCTGGCCTTCCGTACCAGCTCCGCGATGAGTCAAGGCACAGTGTCCGACGGCTCAGCCCCACTCATCCTTAGACGCGGGGGCTGGCCTGTGGGCTGGCAGGTGCCGCCGCACTGGTCCTTATAGCCAGACGGAGCAGTCGTTCGAGAGCTGCCGAGGATCTCGCAACTTCAATTACACCGGCGGAGGATCTCGAATGAATTCGAGTCCTCTCGGATCAACAGCAGGGCTGAGAGTTCTGCGAATGAAGGGCTGCCGCGGTGGGGGATATCTCACGGCACGCGAATTGAGTCCTCAGTCCTGATTCTCGGGAAACGGAGGAGGGCCGACGATTTCGATGCCACCGTTTATCCGCCCTGATTCGCGAATGCGCTCAAAGTCCACAACGCCCGGCTTATTGCTCGAGCCGAGGGGTTCGCTGGCGCCGTCGTAGAACGCCTGCGCGCTGCCGGGGGTGTGGAGGCACAAAACACGGGTCCCGTCCTGAAGGACTTTGAACGCGTGGGGGACGCCGCGTGGTGCGATGGTTACCCCGCCCGTAGTGACCCGGTGCTCCTCTCCGTCAATGTTCATCAAGATCTCTCCGGCCAGGATGTACATGGTTTCATCCGAGTCCGGATGGGTGTGCATCGGTGTTACCTTGTCGAGAGCCATCTCGTCCTCAAACATGAGGAACGCTCCGCCGGTTTCGTCTTCCGTCGCCTTCCATGTGTGTATCCCTCCACCGAAGAACCAGCGCCTGGCCCCTTCCCCGGGTTGCAGGACGAGTGCTGATGCGGTCTTATTCGTCTCCATGGTGCTCGCCTCGATGAGTGGTAGGAAGACTTATGGGACACCTGTCCCATAACAAGACTCATGTATCATGAAGATCATGTCAAGGGCTTACGCGGACGTTGGTCGGATCGGGCAGAAGCGCCGCACGCTGGACGCTTTGATCGGGGCGGCGCGCTCTTTGGTCGCGTCCGGCGTTTCGCCGACGGTGGATGATGCGGCGCAGGCTGCGGGCATAGCGCGGAGTACTGCCTACAGGTATTTCCCCGGCCAGCGGGAGCTACTGGCGGCCGCCCACCCGGAAACGGCACGCATGTCGCTGCTGCCGGAGTCTCCGCCTCCGGGTGCGGCAGAGCGGCTGGACGCTGTGGTGGCCGAGTTCACCAGGATCATTGTTGATACCGAAGCCCAGCAGCGCACCATGCTGCGGCTTTCGCTGGAGCAGGCAGGCGGTGAAGTATCTGGCCTTCCCCTCCGGCAGGGACGGGCGATTGCTTGGATCGCTGAGGCGCTTGCGCCACTGCAGGGACAAATGACGGATCAGGACATTCATCAACTGGCCCTTGCCATCCGAAGTGCCATAGGGATCGAGTCCCTGGCATGGCTGACAGACGTTGGAGGTCTCAGTCGGGAAGAGGCCATCGACTCCATGCGATGGACGGCCCGGGCCCTTTTGGCCCACGCTCTGACGGCCGGACTTCCAACCCGCGAATAGGTTCCCGCCCTGCCAAGTCCGTTTCAGCCGTCATTGTCCCAGTTATCCGTTCGCCCGGTGGTGGCCTCGAAACCTATGCCATGCAAGACGGCACCTGCCGCCGGAAACTGCGACCTCGAGCGATCACAGTTCGCCGCCACATAGCGCCGGACTCCACACGCTGGGCCGCAACCCGCTCCCAGCGTGGTCTGCTACTTGGCGCAGGCGTCCTGAAGGGCCTTGACGGATTCGGCCGGAACCTGGTCGCCGGAGTCGGCGATCTGGCGCAGCGGGGTGGTGATCTCAGCGGGTGCACCCGCGGCTTCCGCGCTGCTGACAAGACCGCCCAGCAGTTCCTTGTCGCTGGCGCTGACCAGGCCGTTCTTCACGATGGCGCAGGCCTGCTTCTTCACTTCATTGCCGGCCGCCGCCGCAGCCTGTGACGCCCCGTCGTTGACGGCCTTTTCAGTAGCATCCTGCACTTGCCCACAGCCGGTAAGCCCGATCAAGAGGGCGGCAGCGGCAAGGGCGGCGAGACGTCGTTTCATCCACCCACCCTAACAAGCGCGGCTTGTGCCGGCCTGAGGAAAAGGGGCAAACGCCGGGCCGTAGCCCTGTGGGCACCGGCGCGCATAGGCTCGGTGAGTGGACATCGTCGAGTTCCTGACCGCACGCATTAGAGAAGACGAAGCCGCCGCCCTGAAGCTGCTCGGCGACCCCACACTTGCCGTCTCCGGCGAGTGGTATGAACGCCGCCTGCTCCGTGAGTGCGAGGCCAAGCGCCAGCTCATCGGCATCATTGAATCCGCACGCCAGTCCGTGCTGGCCACGTTGGTCAGCCAGGAACCCGCCGACGCCGGATGGGTGCCGGACGTCATCGAATGGACCACGCTCTCCCTGCACACCCTCGCGCTGCCGTATGCGGACCACCCCGAATTCCAGGCGCACTGGCGGATCGCCGGATAGTCCCGTCAGCGGTCAGCTCCTGAGATGATGACGGGTCCCGGAAACCTGCAGGAAATCTCCGCGGCCTACTCTGGTCACACCGCGGCTTCTGCGGTCCGCCAGCCGGTTCGGTTCTTGAAGGGATACCGTCATGCACCTCTTGCCCCGTGAGCAGGAAAAGCTCATGATCGTGGTCGCGGCGGATCTCGCCCGCCGCCGCCAGGCACGCGGACTGAAGCTGAACTTCCCCGAGGCCGTCGCGGTGATCAGCTACGAACTGATCGAGGGCGCCCGGGACGGCCGGACCGTTCCGGAGCTCATGAGCTACGGAACCACCATCCTTGGCCGCGACGAGGTGATGGAGGGCGTGCCGGAAATGATCCACGACGTCCAGATCGAAGCAACCTTCCCGGACGGCACCAAGCTCGTCACCGTCCACGACCCGATCCGTTAGGAGCTTCGATGATTCCGGGAGAATACGTTCTCAGTTCCGCTCCGCTGGTCATCAACGCCGGCCGTGAGGCGGTGGACGTCGCGGTGACCAACACCGGAGACCGGCCCGTCCAGGTGGGCTCGCATTATCACTTTGCCGAAGCCAACTCCGCGCTGCAGTTTGACCGGGCGGCCGCCTACGGCCGCCGGCTGGACATCCCGGCCGGCACGGCCGCGCGGTTCGAACCCGGGGACAGCAGGACCGTCCGGCTGATCGAGCTCGCGGGCAGCCGGGAAGTGTACGGCCTCAGCAACGCCGTCAACGGCACACTCCGCAAGACCGAACTCCCTGTTTCCGGACTCCACGTTCCCGAAGGGGAAGGTGACGCACAGTGAGTTTCGAGCTATCCCGCAGGCAGTATGCGGACCTCTACGGCCCGACGACGGGCGACGCCATCCGCCTGGCCGACACGGATCTGTTTCTTGAGATCGAGAAGGACCTCACCGTTTACGGCGAGGAAGTGGTGTTCGGCGGCGGCAAGGTGATCCGCGACGGCATGGGCCAGAACGGCCAACTGACCCGTGATGCGGACATTCCGGACACCGTGATCACCAACGTCGTGGTGCTGGACTACACCGGCATCTACAAGGCCGACGTCGCGCTCCGGGACGGCCACATCTTCCGGATCGGCAAGGCCGGCAACCCGCAGATCACCGACGGCGTGGACATCGTGATCGGCGCGAGCACCGAGATCATTGCGGGCGAGCGGAAAATCCTGACCGCCGGCGGGGTGGACTCGCACATCCACTTCATCTCCCCGGACCAGGTCCCCGCCGCCCTGTGCAGCGGCGTGACCACGATGATCGGCGGCGGCACCGGTCCCGCCGAAGGCACCAAAGCCACCACGGTCACCCCCGGAAAATGGCACATCCAGCGGATGCTGCAGGCCGCCGAAGGGCTGCCCATCAACATCGGCCTGTTCGGCAAGGGCCACGCGTCCGCCGTCGAACCCCTGGCCGAGCAGATCCGCGCCGGCGCGATCGGGCTGAAAGTCCATGAGGACTGGGGCTCCACCACGTCCTCGATCGACACGTCGCTGCAGGTAGCGGACCAGTACGACGTCCAGGTGGCCATCCACACCGACACCCTGAACGAGTGCGGCTTCGTGGAGGACACCATCCGGGCCATCGACGGCCGCGTGATCCACACCTTCCACACCGAAGGCGCCGGCGGCGGCCACGCCCCGGACATCATCAAAATCGCCGGGTTGCCCAATGTCCTGCCGGCGTCGACCAACCCGACCCTGCCGTACACTCGCAACACCATCGAAGAGCACCTGGACATGCTCATGGTCTGCCACCATCTGAACCCGGACATCCCGGAGGACGTGGCATTCGCGGACTCCCGCATCCGCGCCGAGACCATCGCCGCCGAGGACGTCCTGCAGGACCTGGGCATCTTCGCGATCACGTCCTCGGACTCCCAGGCCATGGGCCGGGTGGGCGAGGTGATCATCCGCACCTGGCAGGTGGCGGACAAGATGAAGAAACAGCGCGGCGTCCTCAAAGACCCCCAGAGGGACGACACAGGGGATAGCGCCGCCGGCAGCCACGGCGCCCCTTCCGGCCGCGGCGCGGAGAGCGACAACTTCCGGCTCAAGCGCTACGTGGCGAAATACACCATCAACCCCGCCATCGCGCAGGGCATGGCCGACTCCATCGGCTCCGTAGAGGTCGGCAAGTTCGCCGACCTGGTGCTCTGGGACCCCGCGTTCTTCGGGGTGAAGCCGGACCTTGTGCTCAAGGGCGGCCAGATCGCCTACGCCCTCATGGGTGACGCCAACGCCTCCATTCCTACCCCGCAGCCGCGCACCATGCGGCCGATGTTCGCCGCCTATGGCAAGGCGCTGCAGCAGTCCTCCATCACCTTCCTCTCCCAGGCCGCCATCGACGCCGGGGTCCCGGCGGAGCTCGGACTGGAGAAGGTCATCCGGCCGGTGTCCGGAATCAGGAACCTCACCAAGGCGGACCTCAAGCACAACGGCGCCACCCCTGATATCGAGGTGGACCCGGAAACGTATCAGGTGAGCGTCGACGGCGAGGACGTCACCTGCGAGCCCTCAGACGTGCTGCCCATGGCGCAGCGCTACTTCCTTTTCTAGGCTTCCAGAGGAGACCACCATGATCATCGAAAAGGTCCTCGGCAACACCCACGACCTCCCTCCCGGTCCGGACCCCTACTTTGGGCTCCATCGGGAGAAGGTGGTGCTGCCCAGCGCCCAGCTGGTCAAACGCATCCAGCGCGTCACCACCGACCACGGGAAGGAACTCGGCATCCGCCTCCCCGCCGGTTCCGGGGACCTGCGCGACGGCGACATCCTGCACGTGGCCGACACCAACATGATCGTGGTGTCGGTGTTGCCCACTGACGTCCTGGTGATCGCCCCGCGCTCCATCCACGAGATGGGGATGGTGGCCCACTCCCTGGGCAACCGGCACCTGCAGGCCCAGTTCTTCGACGCGTCCTCGGAGTACGGGGCGGAGGTGATGGTCTGCCAGTACGACCACACCGTGGAGGACTATCTCAAACACGTCGGAGCGCCCCACGACCGCCAGGAGCGCGTGATGCCCATACCCTTCCGCCATGCCGAACACTCGCACTAGTTTTCTCTTCCGCGGCTGGGGCGCCGCCAGCGCTGCGGCGGGTGATAGGGGTCGTGCCCGCTTCGCGGTGCCCGCCACGCCGCGACCCCTATCACCCGCCTTCGCAGGTTCGACTGCTTGCCTTGCGTCGTGGAGCCCGTTATGACTTACCAGTTGGCGTTGCAGCAGCTGACGGATTCCGCTTTGCCTACCGGGGCGTTTGCTCACTCGCTGGGGTTTGAGACGTATGTGGAGCGCGGGCTGGTGCACGATGAGGAGTCCTTTGGGGTGTGGCTGGCGGCGTTCATTTCGCAGCAGCTGACGTACTCGGACGCCCTGGCAATCCGGTTCCTCTATGAGGACGTTCCGGTTGCCGAACTGGATGCGTTGTTGACCGCCCAGTTGTTGCCCCGGCAGTTGCGCGAGGCCAGTACCAAGATGGGCGGACGTCTACTGGAGATCGGCGCCGAGATCTTTCCGTCCGCAGATCTGGCGGAGTACCGGAAGCTGGTGGGTTCCGGCCGTGCCGCCGGGCATCAGCCGCTGGCGTTCGCCGTCGTCGCACGGTCCCTGAACGTACCGCTCCCCGAGGCCCTCGCCGCTTACCTGTTCGCCGCGGTGACGTCGTTGACGCAGAACGCCGTCCGGGCGATCCCGCTGGGGCAGAACGCCGGCCAGCGGATCCTGCGGAAGGCCGCCGACGGCGTCGCCGCCGCTATCGAGCGGATCAGTCACCTCACGCCTGATGACTTTGGGGCCGTCAGCCCGGGGCTGGAAATTTCGCAAATGCGGCACGAACGCCAGCGCGCCCGCATGTTCATGAGTTAACCGAGCTACACACGAAATATGTCTGGAGAAGAATATGTCTGAGCCCGTCAAGATCGGCATCGGCGGCCCGGTGGGTGCCGGCAAGACCCAGCTCGTGGAGCGGCTCACCCGTCACATGAGCCGGGCGATCTCCATGGCGGCCATCACCAACGACATCTACACCATCGAGGACGCCAAGATTCTCGCCGCCAACGGGATCCTGCCGATCGACCGGATCATCGGCGTTGAAACCGGCGGCTGCCCGCACACCGCCATCCGCGAAGACACGTCCATGAATACCGCCGCCATCGAGGAACTGAAGCAGCGGCACCCTGACCTGCAGGTGATCTTCGTGGAATCCGGCGGCGACAACCTCTCCGCAACGTTCAGCCCCGAACTGGTGGACTTTTCCATCTACATCATCGACGTGGCCCAGGGTGAGAAGATCCCGCGCAAGGCCGGCCAGGGCATGATCAAGTCCGATCTGTTCATCATCAACAAGACCGACCTCGCCCCCCACGTGGGCGCGGACCTGGCCGTCATGGAGCGGGACTCCAAGGAATTCCGGGGCGCGAAGCCGTTCTGCTTCACCAACCTCAAGACCGACGAGGGGCTGGACCGCGTCATCGACTGGGTGCGGCGGGACGTCCTAATGCTCGACCTGGCGCCGTGAGTGCTCCCGGGGTCAGTCCCGGCGAGCTAACCGCTGAGGCGGCGAGGCCGGATTTTGGGGCCGCGGCGTGGCGGGCACCGCGAAGCGGGCACGGCCCCAAATCCGGCGAAGCCGCTGGAGCCAACCAGAGCGCCCGGGAACCGATGGGTCAGCTCGAACTCGTGGTGGCCGAGCGTGGGCGACGTTCTGTCGCCACGCACCAGTTCCATCGGGGGGCTTTGAGGGTTTTGCGGCCGCATTACTTGGATGGCAGCGGGCAGGTTTGTTATGTGCTCGTCAATCCGGGCGGGGCGTATTTGGGGGCTGACCTGTATGTGATTGACGTGGAGGTGGCCGATGGGGCGAAGCTGCTGCTCGCCACGCAGTCGGCCACCAAGATCTACAGAACTCCGGGATCCTTTGCCGAACAGCGGATGCGGTTGCGGCTCGGGGAGGGGGCTCGGCTGGAGCTCGCCCCGGATCAGGTGATCGCCTACCGGGAGGCCAGCTACCGGCAGAATACGCACGTGACGGTGCGGCCGTCGTCGAGCCTCATCATGGCCGAAATTGTGACCCCGGGGTGGTCGCCGGACGGGGCCTCGTTCCGGTACGAGGAGCTGCGGTTGCGGACCGAGATCCGGGTCGAGTCGGAGACGTCCGTCGGGGAGGCGGGCGGGCTGCTGGCCCTGGACAACGTGCTCATCCGGCCGCCCCTGGACGACGTGACGGGCCTGGCGTTCATGGAGGGCTTCAGCCATCTGGGGTCGCTGATCGTCGTGGACCCGCGGGTGGACCAAGCCCTTGCCGACGAACTCCACGAGATCACGGCCGGGCTCGGCGCCCATACCGGCATCTCGCTCACCGCCGCCGTGCTGGGAACGGCCGGGCTGGTGCTGAGGTCCCTCTCGAACAGCACGGAGGAGCTGCGGCGTGTTCTGGGAGCCGCCACCGCCCTGCTGCGCAAGCGCTGGTACGGCCAGGACCCGCTGGATCTGAGGAAGTACTGATGGCCGGGACCCAGCAGAGAGCCGCGCAGCCCCGGCTTCGGCCGCTGACCACCCGCCGGCGGCCTGATCACAGCCGGCGCGCCCCCTCTGCCGGCAGGACGGCGAAGACATCGGGTGCCTGCAGCCCCCGGACGGCGAAGCCGGCCAGGACCGCGGACCGGACCTGATCGGCGTCGTCCACTGGAACCAGGGCGATGGCGGAGCCGCCGAACCCGCCGCCGGTCATCCGGGCCCCGATGGCCCCGTTGGCGCGCGCGGTGTCAACGGCCAGGTTCAGTTCCGGGCAGGAGATTTCGAAGTCGTCCCGCATGGAGCGGTGGCTGGCGTCCAGCAGGTCTCCGATTGCCAGCGGCCCATGGGTCGTGAGCAGTTCCGCGGTCCGGGCGACCCGTTCGTTCTCGGTGACGATGTGCCGGACCCGGCGGAACGTCACGTCGTCGAGGATGCGCGCGGCCCGCGGCAGATCGGCGGCGTCGAGGTCGCGGAGGGCGCCGACGCCCAGGACCCGGGCGCCCCGGACGCAGGAGGCCCGGCGTTCGGCGTACCCGCCGGTGGCATGGGCGTGCGAGACCTTGGTGTCGATCACGAGGCAGAGAAGCCCGGACTCCGCCAGGCCGAGCGGCACCGGGTGCGAGCTGAGGTCGCGGCAGTCCAGGTAGACGGCGCAATCCCGGGTGCCGAGCATCGACGCGGACTGGTCCATGATCCCGGTGGGGGCGCCGACGACGTTGTTTTCGGCCCGCCGCCCGATGTCCGCCAGTTCGGCTCGGCCCAGGCCCGCTCCGGTGAGGTCGGACAGGACCAACGCGACGGCGCATTCCAGGGCAGCGGAGGAGGACAGCCCGGCGCCGACCGGGACATCGGAGGTCACGTACAGGTCAAAGCCCGGCACCGTGATGCCGGCCCTTTCCAGCTCCCAGGCCACGCCGGCCGGGTACGCGGACCAGCCGGCCGCCTGGTCCGGAGCGAAGGTATCGAGATCGAATTCGACCGGGTCAGCGGCCGCGAACGCCGAGGCCAGCCGCACGGTGCGGTCCGCCCGGGCCGACACGGCCACGGTGGTGGAGCGGTTGATGGCGAACGGCAGGACAAGGCCGTCGTTGTAGTCCGTGTGCTCGCCGATCAGGTTGACCCGTCCCGGCGCCTGCCACACGCCGTCGGCGTCATGGCCGAAGTGGCCGGCGAAGGCGCGGGTCAGCGTGTCCGCCAGGGCCGTTCCTGCGGTGTCGGTGGTGGTCATGCCGTTCCTGTCCTGGCGTCCCGGAGTCGGGCTGCGACCTCTTCGGGAGTGGTGTCGTTGATGAAGGCGCCCATGGCGGCCTCGGAGCCGGCCAGGAACTTGAGTTTATCCGCGGCCCGCCGGGGGGAGGTGAGCTGCAGGTGCAGGTACCCGGACCGGCGCAGCACCGGGTCAAGGGGGGCCTGGTGCCAGGCGCTGATATACGGCGTCGGGCTGCCGTAGAGCCTGTCGAGGCGGCCCAGCAGGTCCGGATAGAGGACGGCGAGCTCGTCACGCTCGGCGCCGGTCAGCGCGGCGAGGTCCGGAACCTGGCGGTGCGGGACCAGATGGATTTCCAGCGGCCAGCGTGCCGCGAAGGGCACGTAGGCGCTGAAGAATTCGCCCTCGAGCACCATCCGGGCGCCGTCGGCACGTTCACTCGCTAAAATCGCCCCGGTCAGGGTGGCCGTCCCGCCCGCCGCCTCATGGAACTGCCGGGCGGCCGCGGCCATCACCGCGCTCCTCGGCGTGACGTAGGGGTAGGCGTAGATCTGGCCGTGCGGATGGTGCAGTGTCACGCCGATGTCCTGGCCGCGGTTCTCGAAACAGAACACCTGCGCCACGCCGGGCAGCACGCTCAGGGCCTCGGTGCGGTGCGCCCAGGCGTCGATCACGGTGCGCACCCGCCGGGTGCTGAGGGCGGCGAACGTCCCGGTGTGCTCGGGCGTGAAGGCTACGACCTCGCACCGGCCGCCGGCGGTCCCGCGGGTACCCCAGCCCGGCGCTGCCGGGGCGGCGGCGAGATCCGGACCGAGCGAGGGGAAGCGGTTTTCAAACACGGCGACGTCGTAATCCGCCGGGATCTCCGAGGGCCGCGCGTCGGTGCTCGGGCACAGCGGGCACTCGTCCGCTGGCGGAAGATGCGTCCTGTGTTGCCGGTGCGCGGCGACCGCCACCCATTCCCCGGTCAGCGCGTCGTACCGGATTTCCCCGGACGGGCCACGCTCGGGAAGGTCGCGGCGGTCCCTCGACGGGCGCTGCAGGGGATGGGAAGTATCGTCGAAATACAGGAGTTCACGCCCGTCGGCGAGGCGCGTACTGGTCACCGCGGACACCGACGCCGGGGCGTCGCTGCGGCTGATGATGCTGGTCATGGGGTTCCTTCGAAAGTGAGGGGACGTGCGGCGCCCGACCCGGAAGCAGGGGGCGGGACCGGACGGTCAGAGGGCCTGGACGTGGAGGAGCAGGGCGTGCTCCGGGTTCAGGACCGGCAGGGGCAGGCCGACGTGCTGCAGGAAGGCCCCGGTGGCAACCGCCCCGTCGTCCAGCCAGGCCGGCGGCCGGATCTGGGAGAAGGTGTGCGCGTAGTCACCGTCGAGAAGGGTAGGCAGTTCGGCCCGGACGCGGTAGTTCCGCTTCGGGTCAAGGCCCGGCAGTGAGGCCAGTCCGGGGACCTCAGCCGGGGCGGAGGCCAGGGACACGGCAGCGAACAGGGCCTCGCCGGCGTCGTGCGCAACTACACCGTGGACGCTCAGGGTGGGCTCGGCGGTGTCCGCGTTGACGCGCTTGCCGGAGTGGAGCAGTGCGCGGTGGCGCTTGTAGAGCGCGATGGCGCGGCGCAGCGTGGCCCGTTCCTCGTCCGTGGCTGCGCGGATGTCCCACTCCATGCCGAAATGGCCAAAGAGGGCGGTGATGGCGCGGAAGGAGATGTCGTGGGTGCGGGCCGTGGTGTGGCTCGTGGTGGGGCCGACATGTGATCCGACGAGTTCGGGTGGGAGGACGGCCTGGGTCCAGCGCTGGATTGTCTGGCGCTCCAGGGCATCGTTGCAGTCCGAGGCCCACACCCGGTCGGTTCGCTGCAGGATGCCGAGGTCCACGCGGGCCCCGCCGGAGGAGCAGCTTTCAATCTCCACGTCCGGGTGGGCTGCCTTGAGCGCGTCGAAGAGACGGTACGCGGCCAGCGTCTGCTCGTGGACGGACGGCCGGCCGCCGCGGCCGTGCTCGGTTAGGTCGCGGTTCTGGTCCCATTTGAGGTAGGCGATGTTGTTCTCGCGCAACAGGGCATCGAGGCGTCCGTAGATGTATTGCCAGGCCTCCGGGTTGGCGAGGTCCAGGACGTGCTGATGGCGCCAGGCGTGCGGAAGCCGGCCGCCGTCCTTGTGGGAAAGCAGCGACGGGCCCACGATCCAGTCCGGGTGCTCGCGGGCGACGTCGGAGTCCAGGTTGACCATTTCGGGTTCGACCCAGAGTCCGAATTCCATGCCGTGGCCGGTGACCGCGTCGATCAGCGGCGTGAGGCCCTCGGGCCACAGACCCTCGTCGACGTACCAGTCGCCAAGGCCCGCGTGATCGTCGCGGCGGCCGCGGAACCAGCCGTCGTCGAGGACAAAGCGTTCCACGCCGAGCCCGGCGGCCGCTTCGGCGAGTTCGAGCAGGGGCTCGAGGCTGTGGTCGAAGTAGACGGCCTCCCAGGTGTTCAGCACCACCGGGCGGACCCGGCCGGAGGTGGTGTCCACATGCTGCGGCCGGGCACGGAACCAGTGGTAGAAGGCCTCGGTGATGCCGTCCAGGCCGCGGCCGGAGTAGGCGGCGTAGAGCGACGGCGTCCGGTAGCTGCCGCCGGGGCGCAGCACCACTTCGGCGGAGCCGAGCAGCTCGGCGGCACCGAGCATGCGCCGGCCGTCCGCGAGGCTGTCGAGGTACTGCTCGTGGTTGCCGCTCCAGCCCAGGTGCGTGGCCCAGACCTGGCCTGTGCGGTTGGCGAAGCCGGCGGTCCCGGCTGCCACCAGCAGGGACGAGTCGTGGCCGGTCCGGCCGTGCCGGCCGGTGCGGACCCAGGTGCCCTGCTGGACGGCGTGCCGCTGCGGGTGGTTTTCGCGGCACCAGCGTCCGGTGAGATCGAGCAGTTCTGTGGCGTCCCGCGGCACCGGCAGCACCGTGGCGAGTTCGTCGAGCTGGTATTCGGCCGTGCCGCTGTTGGTCAGCGTGTGAGCCAGCTCCAGGAGGCCGCCGGGGTGCAGGGTGAGTTCGGAACTGACCTCGAGTCCGGCCTCGGAGTCCCGGTGGATGATCACCACCGTGCGCCCGCCGTCCTGCATCTGGGCGGCAACCACCCGCAGGGCCGGCGAGAAGTCCAGGCCGGGGCCGCCGTCGGCGTTCCGGTGCCCGCGCAGGCCCGGCCGCCCGGCCCAGCCGGAGGAGGCCTGCGGGAGCAGTCCGGCGGCGACGGGGATGTCGAGGGCGGAGTGCGGGACCGGCCCGCGGAGGATCGCCAGATCGGGGAGGTGTTCGCCGAGGTCGGCGCCCCAGTGGACGATCTCGGCCTCGCCGGAGTCGAAGGCCAGCAGGACGCTGGTGCCGGCAGAACGCAGGTGCACGGGGTGCATGGGGATTCGCTTTCGGTAGTGCGGAAGTCAGGTGCTGGTGCGCGGGATTCCGGCTCGGGGATCCCGCGCACCGGGCGCCGCCGTGGCGGGCGGCTGTGGCTTCGAACGCTTACTTGTTGAAGAGGGCGTTGACCTGGTTGTTGGCTTCGGTGAGGGAGCTGGCAGGCTTCTTGCCGGAGAGGACGGCGTCCATGGCCGGCTTCATGATGCCGTCCACCTTGGCTGCCTTATCCGCGATCGGGAACAGGAACGTGGTTCCTTCCTTGACGTGGGTGGTGAAGGCGGAGACGTCGGTGCCCTTGGCCTTGAATGCTTCGGCTGCCTTGTCGGAGGAGCTGGTGAGAGCCGGGAACACGACGCCCTTGGAGGCTACGACGTCCTGGCAGGCGGTGGAGGCGAGGTATTCGACCCACTTGATCGAGGCTGCCGGGTTCTTGGTGCCGGCCCAGACGGAATCGGCCAGGCCGTTGAACATGCTGGCGCGTTTGCCTTCGGGGCCCTTCGGGGTGGGGGCGAACGCGGTCTTCACGCCCTTGTAGCTCTTGTACTGGCCGATCAGCCAGTCACCCGTGGTGTTGATGGCAGCCTTGCCGGCGCCGAAGTTGTCCGCCAGGCTGGCGCCGACGGTGGTCTCGAGCTTGGGCATGTAGCCCTTCTCGGTCAGTCCGGCCCACCAGGCGATGGTCTCCTGGAACTTGGGGTCGTCGTAGTTGAACTTGGTGCCCCAGGGGTTCTTGTCCGTGGCGCTCCAGCCGGTGGTGGCGCTGAGGAAGCTCCACTCGGTCTGGCCCTGCCCGGAGCCGCTGCCGGCCAGGCCGAGTCCGTAGACGGCCACCTTGTTCTTGTCGAAACCTGCCTCGTCGCCGCGCACGCCGTTTTTGTCCACGGTCAGGTGCGCGATTGCCTTCTCATAGCTGCCGCCGTCCTGCGGGTTCCATTCCAGGTTGGCCATCTGCTCGGCGGTCAGGCCGGCGGAGTCCGTCATGGCCGTGTTGTAGAAGAGGCCCACGGTGTCCCAGTCCTTGGGCAGTCCGTAGCGCTTGCCGTCCTGGCCCACCCAGAGCTCGGCGAGTCCCTTGGTGTAGCTCTCCAGCTTGATGCCGTCCTTGGCCACCGCCTCGTCGAGGGAGAGCAGCTGCTTTTTCGCGGCGTATTCGGGGTACTTCGAGAGGTGGTTGGTGAAGACGTCGGGGGCGGTGCCGGCGACGAAGCCGTTGGTCAGTGTGGTCCAGTAGTCATCCCAGCCGCGCTGGGTGATCTTGACCTTGATGTCTGGGTTGGCCTTGTGGAAGTCATCGGCGCACTGTTGGTAGGCCGGGAGCTGGTTGGCGTCCCACAGCCAGTAGTTGATGTCGCCCTTGGCCTCGGTGGAGGCCGGGGCGGACCCCCCGCAGGCGGAGAGGGAGATGGCGATGGCTGCAGCGGCAGCGACGGCGCCGAGGGTCTTCTTCATGGTGGACCTTTCATGGAAGTGCTTCTTTGAGGGGAATGCTTGTTGACGGGCAGTGCTTTGAAGGGCACTGCGGGTTGGGCCGGGGTTACTTGATGCCGGAGAAGCCGATGGAGTTGACCACCCGCTTGCCGAAGGCGATGAAGAGCAGGAGGACGGGCAGGGCCGCGATCAGGGTGGCGGCCATCAGGCCGGACCAGTCGGGGGCGCCCTGCGGAGACTGGGACTTGAAGACGCCCAGGCCCACGGTGAGGACGCGGACGCTTTCGTCCTGGCCCACCAGCAGCGGCCAGAAGTACTCGTTCCACTGGCCGATGAAGGTCAGCAGCGCCAGGGTGGCCAGGGGGGCCGCGGCGTTCGGGAGCACGATCTGGAAGAAGATCCGCACGTGTTTGGCGCCGTCGAGCATGGCGGCCTCTTCCACCTCGCGGGACATGGAGAGGAAGAACTGGCGCAGGAAGAAGATGGCGAAGGGGGTCATGAACAGGAACGGCAGGGCCAGGCCGGCGAAGGTGTTGAGCAGGCCGAGGTTCTTGATCATCAGGAAGTTGGGCAGGGCTGTGAAGATCGGCGGAACCATCATGGTGGCCAGGAACAGGCCGAACACCACGTTCCGGCCCGGCCAGCGCAGCCGGGAGAAGGCGTAGGCGGCCATCGCGCTGAAGAAGACCTGCCCGGCGGTGGTGACGGTGGCGAAGATGACGGAGTTCCGCAGATACAGCCAGAAATTGATGGCGGCGCCGGAGCCGCCCTCGGCGATTGCTTCCTCGGGGCTCTGCAGCCCCAGGACCCGCTTGAAGGCGCCGAGGCTGAAGTCGGCCGGCAGCAGGTTGCTGGCGTTCGAGGCCAGGGAGGCATTGCTGGACAGTGCGGTGCGGAGCATCCAGAGGAACGGCGCGATCGTCACGACGACGGCGATGGCGACGAGGGTCCAGGCACCGACGCGGCGCCAGTTGACCGGTTTCCTGGGAGGGGGGACGCTGGAGACGGGCTTCTTACGGGAAGGGGCGGACGTAGTCATGGCTGGGGTTCCTTAGTCCAGATCCGATTCGTTGCCCTTGAGGAACTTCATCTGGACGAAGGCCACAAGAGCGAGAATGACGAAGAGAATGACGGACAGGGCCGAGGCGTAGCCGAAGTCGGATTCACCGAAGGCCTTCTGGTAGATGTACATCTGGATCACGCGGGAAGCATTGATCGGGCCGCCGCCCGTGGTCACAGCCACGGTGTCGAAGACCTGGAAGGAGCCGATCACGGTGACCACCAGGACCAGCACCAGCACTGGGCGCAGGAGCGGCATCGTTATGCTCCAGAAAGTCCGGGTCGGGGAGGCGCCGTCGAGCGAGGCGACCTCGTACACGTGGTTGGGAATGGACTGCAGGCCGGCGAAGATCAGCAGGGCGGTGTAGCCCATGTGGCGCCAGACGTTGACGCCGGCGATGGTGGGGATGGCCCATTGCTCGCTGCCGAAGAAGGCGATGCGCGGCAGGCCCATCCAGTTGATGATTTCGTTGACGATACCGAGTTGGTAGTCGAGCATCCAGAACCACAACAGCGCGACGATCACGTTCGCCACAAGGAAGGGCAGCAGCAGGGCGCCGCGGATAAGCGTGGACTTGGCGACGTTGTGCATCAGCAGGGCAAGTCCGAGCGCGATGGCGGTCTGGAAGCCGATGTTCAGTGCCACGTACTGGACCGTCACGGCCATGGCGTTCCAGAAGAGATCGTCCGCGAAGATCGCTGTGTAGTTTTTGGTGCCGATCCAGGTGGGATCCCCCAAGACGCTGTACTCGGTGAAGCTGAGGTAGACGCCGCGGATGCTCGGCACCAGGTAGAAGGCAACGAAGCCGAGCAAGGCCGGGGCGATGAAGAAGAGGGCGACCCTCAGGTCGCTCCGGGGTCGGCGCCGGCGGCGGCGGGGGGCAGCGTTGCCCGTTCCCGGGCCGGTCGCCTTGCGGGCCAGGGCGGCTCCGCGGGCAGTTGTGGTGGTCATTGGTGGTTCCTCCGCAGTTACGTGGATGCTGTGACGTGGATTACAACTGAGGCTTGAATCTACACGAGTAACTTTCCGATGCGCAACCGTTTCTTTTATGTTTCCGGGCGGAAAATTTCTGCTCATCGTCTGCTATTGACTCGAGTAGAAACTGGTGTGAAACTTGCGTGCATGACTTTCTCACTAGGCATCGTCGGCGCCGGACAGTTTGCAGGCGCCTTCGCCAAACTCTTCGACGCCCATCCCGCGATTTCAGAAGTCCATGTCACCGACGTCCTGCCGGAACGGGCCGAGGCCCTCCGGGAGCGGCTCGGCCTGGCGGGGACCTATCCCAGCTTTGAGGCCATGCTCGACGGCGGCCTCGACGCTGTGGCGATCTTCACCCAGCGCTGGACGCACGGCCCGCTGGTGCTGCAGGCGCTCCGGGCGGGCAAGCATGTGTATTCGGCAGTGCCGATGGCCATCAGCGAGGACGAGATCGCCCGGATCATCGAGGCCGTCCGGGAGACGGGCCTGACCTACATGATGGGCGAGACAAGCTACTACAACCCCGCCACCGTCTATGCCCGCAAGCGCAAGGCTGAAGGCGCCTTTGGCCGCATCTTCTACGCCGAGGGCGACTACGTCCACGACATGGATCTCGGCTTCTACGAGGCCTACCAGTACAGCGGCGGGGAGGACTGGAAGAGCACCGCCAGCTACCCGCCCATGCTGTACCCGACCCACTCCACCGGCGGGGTGCTGGGCGCGATCGGCGGCCATGCCGTCAGCGTCAGCTGCATTGGCGTCCCCGACGAGCGCGGAGACGGTGTGTTCGACAAGGACGTCAGCATGTTCGGCAACGACTTCTCCAATGCCACCGCGCTGTTCGAGCTTTCAACCGGCGGGTCCATGCGCATCAATGAGATGCGCCGCGTCGGCTACCCCTCCCACCTGCGCGAAAGCCGCTTCCGTTTCTTCGGCACCGAAGCCAGCTTCGAGCAGCTGGCCCTGGTCAGTGTGTGGCAGGACAAGGAGTCCGTGACCGATGTCAGCGAGGAACTGGCCACCCGGGCCACGCTCGCCGCGGACGATCCGGCGCTGGCCGGCGTCGCACCGGCCCTGCGCGACGCCTTCAGCTCCGGGCTGGCCGCCGTGCACGACGCCGGCCGGCTTCCGGCCGAGTTCCGCGGACTTCACAACGGGCACGAGGGCAGCCACCACTTCCTGGTGGACGACTTCGCCACGGCCGTCGACACGGGAACGCTCCCGCCCGTCAACGCCTGGGAAGCCGCCCGCTACACGCTGCCGGGGATCGTGGCGCACGAGTCCGCCCTCCGCGGCGGGGAGCGGTTGCCCGTGCCGGACCACGGCGACGCCCCCGTTCGGCTGCCTGCGCAGGGAATCAATGAGGAAGGCTTTGCCCGGGAACTCCGGCGGTAGCATGGTCACTGTGCCACACTCGCCCGCCTCCGCCAGGCCCACGATCACCCGAAAAGACGTGGCCAGGCTGGCGGGCGTCAGCACCGCCGTCGTCAGCTATGTGGTGAACGGCGGCCCCAAGCGGGTCTCCCCGGTGACTGCTGCGAAAGTCCGCGAGGCCATCAGCGCCCTGGGGTACCGTCCGAACGCCGCGGCGAGGGCACTGAAACTTGGCTCCAGCGAGATGCTCGGCATGGTGGTCCCGGACACCACCAACCCCTTCTTCGCCACTTTGGCCCGCGCCGTGGAGGAAGCCGCGGCGGCGCGCGGCTATGCCCTGCTGCTGGCGAACTCGGGCGGATCGGCGGCCAATGAGCGCCGCCAGGTCAGGAACCTCGCGAGCCGCCGCGTTGACGGGGTCTTCCTCTCCAGCGTGCTGTTCGAACCCGACCTGACCGAGCTGGAGCATTCGGAGATCCCCGCCGTGCTGCTCAACCACAGCACCGAGGTGCCGGGCTTCAACTCGGTCGGCGTGGAGCTGCTGGAAGGCTCCCGGCGTGCCGTCGAGCACCTGGTGGGCCACGGCCACCGCAACATCGCACTGGTCATGGGCATGAACGCCGGCAATGATCTCGATGCCCGCGAGGTCGGGTGGCAGCAGGGGCTCGCGGAGGCCGGCCTCCCGGAGGGACCCATCCTGCGCTGTGACTTCGACCGGCAGGGCGGCTACCGGGCCGGGCAGCGGCTGCTTGCGGCCGCGGACCGACCCACCGCCGTGTTCGTCAGTTCCGACCTGCAGGCCGTCGGCCTGCTGCGCGCCGTGTCCGAGGCCGGGCTTCGGGTCCCCGAGGACCTGGCGGTCTTCTCCTTCGACGGCTCGGCTGAGGCGGAGTTCAGCTGGCCGCCGCTGAGCACGGTCGCGCAGCCCGTCCAGGCCATGGCCGAGGCCGCCGTCGAAGCGCTCATTGGCTTTGACGGCGTGTCTCCCACCCGGAACAGGATCTTCCCCGTGGACCTGGTCCTGCGCGCGTCCTGCGGCTGCTCGCCGGTACCCGCCGCGCCCGGGCCCGCCGCGCCGGTAGCGGCCCAGCCGGGCACGTAAGCTCCCCGCCGCGCACGTCGTTGCGGTTCCCGGCGTCGTTCCCTGCGGGCGTCACACCAGGGTCCAAATGGACTATCGTTAGCGCTAACAGGAGCCGGGGGGCGGCCGACCAGCGGGCGCCCCGTGCCCTCCTATCGTTTGATTTCACAATTTGATTCAAGCCGGTGGACGGCATCGGAACGAAAGGGGCCTCGCATGGGGAACAACAATGACCGGCGGCAGCCGCGGCTCGAAGACGTCGCAGCGCTGGCCAAGGTTTCCCACCAGACCGTCTCACGGGTGATCAACAACCACCCGAATGTCAGCACGGGAACAAAGTCCCGGGTCGAGGCGGCGATTGCCGAACTCGGCTACCGGCGCAACACGGCCGCCCGGAGCCTGGTGACCCGGCGCACCCAGACCATCGGTGTCCTCGCCTCCGAGCTCGGGCAATACGGCCCGGCGAATACCCTGCTGGGGGTCCAGCAAGCCGCCAGGGAAGCAGGGTATTTCGTGAGTATTGCCGCGATTAAGGGGGCCGCGGCGAAGGCCATTTGCGATGCGGTGCGGCACCTGACGGACCAGGGCGCGGACGGATTGATTGTGATCGTGCCGCACGACGGGACACTTCAGGTGCTCGAGGACCTGAACCTGGATCTCCCGGTGATCGTCGTCGGCGGAGCCGGAGAAGGGCGGTTGAGCGGCGCGATGGTCGACCAGAAGCTCGGCGCGCGGCTGGCCGTCGCCCATCTGATCAGCCTTGGCCACGAGCGGATCGGCCATGTCTCCGGACCGCTCGACTGGGTGGACGGCAAAGCCCGGGTTGACGGGTGGCGCGAGGAGTTGGCGGAAGCCGGCCTCTCCGACGAGCTTCTGGTCGAGGGGGACTGGAGTGCGGACAGCGGGTACCGGATCGGGCAGCAGCTGGCAGAACAGCGCAGCGCCACCGCAGTGTTCGTCAGCAACGACCAGATGGCGCTCGGGCTGCTGCGGGCGTTTGGCGAGAAGGGCATCCGGGTTCCGGAAGACGTCTCCGTGGTTGGCTTTGACGACCAGCCCGAATCCGCCTACTTCATGCCGCCGCTGACCACTGTGCGACAGGACTTCGAGGAACTCGGAAAGCGCTGTATGGACCTGATACGCGCCCAGGTCGAGGGTGATGCCGCCAGTGGCGCCCTGGTGGTCAAACCTGCGCTCGTGGTGCGCGCCAGCACCGCACCCCGTCCCCGTCTCTCCTAAGGGCCGAAGCCCTCCGTTCCGGCAATACGTGCCAGGCTTCTTGACAGCATGTTTGTTAGCGCTAACAATAGGGGGGTTCGCAATGTCGCGGAACCTATTGGAGGATTTGATGGACTTCTCAGTGGACGGAACCGAAAACTTTGTCATCGGCGTGGACTACGGCACGCTTTCCGGGCGGGCCGTCGTCGTCCGGGTCCGGGACGGCAAGGAACTGGGCAGCGGGGTCTTTGAGTACCCGCATGCCGTGGTCACCGGCGAGCTTCCGAAAGACACGGCTGGGGTCGCCGGCATCCGGCTTCCGGGCGAATGGGCCCTGCAGGTGCCCAACGACTACCGCGACGTGCTCCGCCGGGCTGTGCCCGCGGCCGTCGCCGACGCCGGGATCGACCCGGCCGCCGTGGTGGGCATCGCCACCGACTTCACGGCCTGCACCATGGTCCCCGTCAAGGGCGACGGCACACCGCTGAACGAGCTTCCCGGATTCGCCAACCGCCCGCACGCCTACGTGAAGCTGTGGCGCCACCATGCCGCCCAGCCGCAGGCGGACCGCATCAACGCCCTGGCTGCGGAACTCGGCGAAAACTGGCTGCCGCGCTACGGCGGACTCATCTCCTCCGAATGGGAGTTCGCCAAGGGCCTGCAGTTGCTGGAGGAGGACCCGGAAAGCTACGCCGCGATGGACCGCTGGGTGGAAGCGGCTGACTGGATCGTCTGGCAGCTGTGCGGTAACTACGTCCGCAACGCCTGCACGGCCGGCTACAAAGGGATCTACCAGGACGGCCGCTACCCATCCAAGGAATTCCTGTCCGCCCTGAACCCGGACTTCAAGGATTTCGTCAGCGCCAAGCTGGCGCACACCATCGGCCGGCTCGGCGATGCAGCCGGCCATCTGACGGCCGAGGCCGCCGCCTGGACCGGACTGCCGGAAGGCATCGCCGTCGCAGTGGGCAACGTGGACGCCCACGTCACGGCGCCCGCAGCGAAGGCAGTTGAGCCCGGGCAGCTGGTGGCCATCATGGGAACCTCCACCTGCCACGTTATGAACGGTGCCGAACTGCGGGAAGTCCCGGGCATGTGCGGCGTGGTGGACGGCGGAATCGTCGACGGACTTTGGGGCTACGAAGCTGGCCAAAGCGGAGTGGGCGACATCTTCGGCTGGTTCACGAACAATGGCGTCCCGCCCGAGTACCACCAGGCAGCGGAAGCGGCAGGCCTGGGCATCCACGAATACCTCACGGAACTGGCCTCCCGCCAAGCCATCGGCGAACACGGCCTCATTGCCCTGGACTGGCACTCCGGCAACCGTTCCGTGCTGGTGGACCACGAACTCTCCGGCGTCGTGGTGGGTCAGACCCTCGCCACCAGGCCCGAAGACACCTACCGGGCCTTGCTGGAAGCCACGGCCTTCGGCACGCGCACCATCGTGGACGCCTTCCGCGACTCGGGAGTGCCGGTCAGGGAATTCATCGTGGCCGGCGGCCTGCTGAAGAACAAGCTGCTCATGCAGATCTACGCGGATATCACCGGCTTGCCGCTCTCCACCATCGGCTCAACCCAGGGGCCCGCCCTGGGGTCGGCCATCCACGCCGCCGTGGCCGCAGGTGAATACGCGGATATCCGTGCCGCTGCGGCTGCCATGGGATCGGAGCCCGGCAGCATCTATATTCCCATTCCGGAAAATGTTGCCGCCTACGAAAAACTCTTCCAGGAGTACCGGACGCTGCACGACTATTTCGGCCGCGGCACCAACAGCGTGATGCACCGCCTCAAGGCGATCCAGCGTGCGGCCAGGCCCTCGTTTACCGCCGCTGCGGGCGCTCCCCAGCAGAACGCCGTCCCCGCCGTCCCCGCCGGCCCGGTCGCAGAGGAAGTGTCCGCATGAGCAACCTGCTGGAAAGCATCGCGGAGGTCCGTCGCGAGGTCTGCGAACTGCACGCCGAACTCACGCGCTACGAACTGGTGGTGTGGACGGCCGGCAACGTCTCCGCCCGCGTCCCCGGCCATGACCTGATGGTCATCAAGCCGTCCGGAGTCTCCTACGCGGACCTCACGCCCGGGAGCATGGTTGTCACGGACCTCTACGGCACGCCCGCGGAGGGCGACTGGAGCAACCCCGCGCTGTCACCGTCCTCGGACACCGCGGCGCACGCCTACGTTTACCGGCACATGCCGGAGGTCGGCGGCGTGGTGCACACGCATTCGACCTACGCCACGGCCTGGGCCGCGCGCGGAGAGGAGATCCCCTGCGTGCTGACCATGATGGGTGACGAGTTCGGTGGGACGATCCCGGTGGGCCCGTTCGCGCTGATCGGGGATGACTCGATCGGCCGCGGCATCGTGGACACCCTGGCCCAATCCAGCTCGCCGGCCGTGCTGATGCAGAACCACGGGCCCTTCACCGTGGGCAAGGATGCCCGCTCGGCGGTCAAAGCCGCCGTCATGTGCGAGGAAGTGGCACGGACCGTCCATATTTCCCGGCAACTCGGTGAACCACTGCCGATCGACCCGGCCCAGATCGACTCGCTTTATGCCCGCTACCAGAACGTCTACGGCCGCTAGGCCCACAACCAGGCCGCTAGGCCCACAACCAGGCCCCGAAGCCGCGTCGCCCCCAAACCATCCGCAGGAGAAAACATGTCCAACGCCAACAACACGTCCCTTGAGCAGTACGAGGTCTGGTTCCTTACCGGCAGCCAGCACCTCTATGGCGAGGACGTCCTCAAGCAGGTCGCCGCCCAGTCCCAAGACATCGCTGACGCGCTGAACGCCTCCGCCGACGTCCCGGTGAAAATCGTCTGGAAGCCCGTGCTCACGGACTCGGACGCCATCCGCCGCACCGCCCTGGATGCCAACTCGGACGACGCCGTGATCGGCGTGACCGCGTGGATGCACACCTTCTCCCCGGCCAAGATGTGGATCCAGGGCCTGGACCTGCTCCGGAAGCCGCTCCTGCACTTGCACACCCAGGCCAACGTCGAACTGCCGTGGGCGGACATCGACTTCGACTTCATGAACCTGAACCAGGCCGCGCATGGCGACCGCGAGTTCGGCTACATCCAGTCCCGCCTCGGCATCCCGCGCAAAACCGTTGTCGGCCACGTGTCCAACCCCGAGGTGTCCCGCCAGGTCGGATCCTGGCAGCGCGCCTCGGCGGGTTGGGCGGCCGTCCGGACCCTCAAGCTGACCCGTTTCGGCGACAACATGCGCAATGTCGCCGTCACCGAAGGGGACAAGACCGAGGCCGAGTTGCGCTTCGGCGTCTCGGTCAACTCTTGGTCCGTCAATGAACTCGCCGACGCCGTGCACGGCGCGGCAGAGTCCGACGTCGACTCCCTCGTCGCCGAATACGAGCGGCTTTACGACGTGGCCCCCGAACTCCGCGCCGGCGGCCCGCGCCACGAGTCGCTGCGCTACAGCGCCCGGATCGAGCTGGGGCTCCGCAGCTTCCTGGAGGCCAACGGCTCGGCCGCCTTCACCACGTCCTTCGAAGACCTCGGCGCACTGCGCCAGCTGCCGGGCATGGCCGTCCAGCGCCTCATGGCCGACGGTTACGGATTCGGCGCCGAGGGTGACTGGAAGACTGCCATCCTGGTCCGGGCAGCCAAAGTCATGGGCGCCGGGCTCCCCGGCGGCGCCTCGCTCATGGAGGACTACACCTACCACCTCGTCCCGGGCCAGGAGAAAATCCTGGGCGCGCACATGCTGGAGGTCTGCCCGTCCCTGACCGCCGCCAAGCCGCGCGTGGAAATCCACCCGCTGGGCATCGGCGGCAAGGAAGATCCCGTCCGCATGGTCTTCGACACCGATGCCGGCCCCGGCGTCGTGGTGGCGCTGTCCGACATGCGCGACCGCTTCCGCCTCGTGGCCAACGCCGTCGACGTCGTGGACCTTGAACAGCCGCTGCCCAACCTGCCGGTGGCCCGTGCCCTCTGGTCGCCCAAGCCGGACTTCGCCACCTCCGCTGCTGCCTGGCTGACCGCCGGAGCCGCCCACCACACTGTGCTTTCCACCGCCGTCGGCATGGACGTCTTCGAGGACTTCGCCGAGATCGCCCAAACCGAACTGTTGACCATTGACGACGGCACCACCATCAGGGGCTTCAAGAAGGAACTCGCCTGGAACGCCGCCTACTACAAGCTTGCCGGCGGTCTGTGACCGGGGACGAATACGGGCTCCGGCACGGGGAGTACACCGCCGTCGTCGCCGCCCGCGGTGCAGCGGTGCGGACGCTGCAGTTCCGCGGGCGGGACCTGATCGTCCCGTTCCCGGCCGGCGGGCCCAACCCGGACTTCCGCGGCGTCATCGTGGCACCCTGGCCGAACCGGATTCCCGACGGGACGTACACCTTTGGCGGTGCGGACTACGAGCTCCCGGTCAACGAACCCGACCGGCAATGCGCCCTGCACGGCTTCACCCCGGGGCTGGAGTGGAGGCTGGAGTCCCGGACGGATTCCGCCGTGGAGTTCTCCTGCGCCATCGGGCCGGTGCCGGGCTACCCCTTCGCGTTGTCGATCACCGCCAGCTACCGGCTGGCCAGCGGGGGCCTGCACACTGACGTCACAGCAGCCAATGTGGGGCAGCGGTCCGCACCCTACGGGGTCTGTCCCCACCCGTATCTGCTGGCCGGGCCGGCGCCGCTGGACCAATGGAGCCTGGAGGTGCCGGCACGGACGTTCCTCAAGGTCACGCCGGACCGGCTGCTGCCGATCGCCACCCGGTCCGTTGAAGGACACGGATATGACTTCCGCGCGGCCCGCGTCATCGGTTCTACCAAGATCGACCATGCCTTCACCGACATGGTGTTCGACGGTGACGGGCAGGCACACGTCGTGGTCCGGGACCCGGGCGGGACCGGCGTCGGCATGGCCTGGGACCGCAGCTGCGCCTGGCTGCAGCTCTACACCGGGGATGCTGAACCGCCGCTGCCCGGCCGGCTCGGACTCGCCGTGGAACCCATGACCTGTCCGCCGGATGCCTTCAACACCGGCACGGACCTCGTGCGGCTCGGACCCGGAGCCTCGCACCGCGCGGCCTGGCGCATCTTCGCCGTGTGAGGGTCCGGCGGCGGTCCGAAGGAGATTGGCGCCGAATGTGCGTTGACTCACATGTTTCAAGAAGCTATCTTTGACCATATTGTTAGCGATAACAATCAGCCGCAGTTCCCTTGGTGGCTGAACCCCCGTTCCATTCAGACCTCCGCAATCCTCCCGCTGTTACCGCCCCGCAGGGGCACGATGACGTGCAGGACTGCGATCAGGAGCAACTTCGCGGACTATGGGTCCGCGGAAGGAGAAAATTGTGAAGATCAGGAAACTCCTGGGCGCCGTCGCGGTTGTCCTCGCTGTGACCGTAGGGGCCACAGGCTGCGGCAGCAGGCCCGGCACGGCCGCACCGGCCGCCAGCGCCGACGCCGCCGGTTCCCTCGTCGGTATCTCGATGCCGACGCAGACCTCGGAGCGGTGGATCGCCGACGGCAAGAACGTCTCGGAATCCTTGACGAAGCTCGGCTACAAAGCCGACCTGCAGTACGCCAATGATGACATCCCCACCCAGGTGTCCCAGATCGAGAACATGCTCACCAAGGGTGCCAAAGCCCTCATCGTCGCGGCCATCGACGGCACCACGCTGACCGATGTCCTCGCCAAGGCGAAGGAGCAGAACGTCAAGGTTATCGCGTACGACCGGCTCATCAACGGCACGCCGAACGTCGACTTCTACACCACCTTCGACAACTACACGGTGGGCGTCCAGCAGGCCACGTCGTTGCTGACCGGCCTGGGCCTTGTTGACGCCAGCGGCAAAAAGGTCGAAGGCAAGGGCCCGTTCAATGTGGAGCTCTTCGCCGGCAGCCCGGATGACAACAACGCCAACTTCTTCTGGACCGGCGCCATGGACACCCTCAAACCGTACCTGGACGCCGGAACCCTGAAGGTGCCCAGCGGCCAGACCAAGTTTGAGCAGGCTGCGATCCTGCGCTGGCAGGCCCCCGTGGCCCAGAAGCGCATGGAGGACATCCTCACGGCCGCCTACAGTTCCGGCACCAAGCTCAATGGCGTCCTCTCCCCGTATGACGGCCTCTCCATCGGCATCATTTCGGCCCTGACGAGCACCGGCGGCTACGCCAAGGGAAGCCTGCCGATCGTCACCGGCCAGGACGCCGAAAAGGGTTCGGTGAAGTCCATCACCGCCGGCGAGCAGTACTCCACGATCTTCAAGGACACCCGCCAGCTGGGAGCCCAGGCTGTGAAGATGGTCGACGGCCTCCTGAAGGGTCAGGAACCCGAGGTCAACGACACCAAGACCTACAACAACAAGGTCAAGGTCGTCCCTGCGTACCTGCTCAAGTCCGTCATCATCACGAATGAGAACTACAAGAAGGAACTCATCGACTCCGGTTACTACACGGCGGCCGACGTCAAGTAGCCACGTCGAAGGGTGGCGGGCCGCCGTCGAGTCCGGGCCGCCACCCTTTCCCGCAGACTCCTGCAGCCGCAGGACGTCTCAGGTACTACCAGTCAGTGAGAATTGGCGATGAACACACCCATTCTTCAAATGCGAGGAATCACCAAGACCTTCCCGGGCGTGAAGGCCCTCCAGGACGTCACTCTGCAGGTGAACCGCGGCGAAGTCCACGCCATCTGCGGTGAAAACGGCGCAGGGAAATCCACCCTGATGAAGGTCCTGTCCGGCGTCTACCCGCACAGCTCCTTCGACGGCGACATCCTCTTCGAAAACGAACCCTGCAACTTCTCCAGCATCAGCGACAGCGAGAAGCGCGGAATCGTGATCATCCACCAGGAGCTGGCACTGAGCCCTTACCTGTCCATCGCCGAGAACATCTACCTCGGCAATGAACAGGCCAACCGCGGCTGGGTGAACTGGCGCAAGACCAACCTGGAGGCCGCGAAACTCCTGGCCCGGGTGGGCCTGAGCGAAAACCCGGTCACCCCCGTCCAGCACATCAGCGTGGGCAAGCAGCAGCTCGTGGAAATCGCCAAGGCACTCTCGAAGGAGGTCAAGCTCCTTATCCTCGATGAACCGACGGCGGCCCTCAACGACGAGGACTCGAGCCACCTGCTGGACTTGATCCTGCACCTGAAGGGCCAGGGTGTCACCAGCATCATCATCAGCCACAAGCTCAACGAAATCCGCAAGGTTGCGGACGCCGTCACCATCATCCGCGACGGCAAGACGATCGAGACCCTCCGCCTGGGCGACGGCGAGATCACTCAGGAACGCATTATCCGCGGAATGGTGGGCCGGGACCTGGAAAGCCTGTATCCGGACCGGCAACCACAGATTGGCGAGGAAGTCCTGCGGATCGAGGACTGGTCCGTCCGGCACCCGCAGGACTACAGCCGGGTGGTGGTCAACAACGCCAGCCTCAACGTGCGCAAGGGGGAAGTGGTGGGGCTGGCAGGACTGATGGGTGCCGGCAGGACGGAGCTGGCCATGAGCGTCTTTGGACGGAGCTACGGCACCGCCACCTCGGGGAAGGTGTTCAAACACGGCACGGAAATCAACACTTCCACCGTCTCCGACGCCATCAGGCACGGCATCGCCTACGCCACTGAGGACCGCAAGCTCTACGGTTTGAACCTCATCGAGGACATCAAGCGGAACGTATCCATGGCGGCGCTGCGCAAGCTGGTCAAGGGCGGCTGGGTGGACAAGAACCAGGAAACCGTGGTGGCCAACGACTACCGGAAGAGCATGAATATCAAGGCCCCCTCGGTTGCCGCCGTCACGGGCAAGTTGTCCGGCGGCAACCAGCAGAAAGTGGTGCTGAGCAAGTGGATGTACTCCGATCCGGACGTGCTGATCCTCGACGAACCCACCCGCGGCATCGACGTCGGCGCGAAGTTTGAGATCTACACGATCATCGCGAAGCTGGCCGCGGAAGGAAAGGCGGTCATTGTGATCTCCTCCGAACTTCCCGAACTGCTGGGCATCTGCGACAGGATCTACACCCTCTCTGCCGGGCACATCACCGGCGAGGTCCCGATCGCCGAAGCATCACAGGAAACCCTCATGCACTACATGACCAAAGAGAAGGAATAGCGAACATGTCCGCCCTCCGAGAATCCCTGGGCTTCCTGACAAGCCGCCTCCGCCAGGTTGGCATCTTTGTCGCCCTGATCCTGATCGTCCTGCTGTTCCAGATCCTGACGGACGGGATCCTGCTGGAGCCGCAGAACGTCACCAACCTGGTGGTCCAGAACAGCTATATCCTGATCCTGGCCATCGGCATGGTGATGGTGATCATCGCCGGCCACATCGACCTGTCCGTCGGTTCGGTCGCCGGCTTCATCGGCGCCTGTGCCGGTGTCATGATCGTGCACTGGGGCTGGGAGTGGTGGCTTGCTATTCCGGCCTGCCTGCTGATCGGCGCGCTGGTGGGTGCCTGGCAGGGCTACTGGATCGCGTACGTCGGCATTCCCGCCTTCATCGTCACCCTCGCCGGGATGCTGATTTTCCGCGGCCTGACACTGATCGTTCTCAAAAACCAGCAGATCACGCCGTTCCCCGGCGAACTGCGGGCGCTGGGCGGCGGCTTCCTGCCGGACATTTCCGGCGGCACGTCGGTGCTGGAGTGGCTGACGGTCATCCTTGGCGTCGGCGCCACCCTGGCGCTGGTGATCCAGGCGGTCAAGGAACGCCGGATCCGCAAGAAGTTCGAACTCGAGAACGAACCGGTGGCCTGCTTCGCTACCAAGACCGCGTTCATTGCCCTGCTCATGCTGACCATCACCTTCCTGCTCGCCAGCTACCGGGGCACCCCAATCGTCCTGATCGTGCTGGCGGTCCTGGTGATCGTCTACACGGCCCTGATGAACAACAGCGTCTTCGGCCGGCACACCTACGCACTCGGCGGCAACCTGCACGCGGCTGAGCTGTCCGGCATCAAAACCAAGGTCGTCACCTTCCGGCTGTTCGTGAACATGGGCGTCCTTGCCGCACTGGCCGGCCTCGTGTTCACGGCCCGGCTGAACTCCGCCCAGCCGGCCGGCGGCACGGGCTTCGAACTGGACGCCATCGCGGCGGCGTTCATCGGCGGCGCCGCAGTCACAGGCGGCATCGGAACCGTGGCAGGGGCCATGATCGGCGGTCTCATCATGGGTGTCCTCAACAACGGCATGTCGATCCTGGGCCTCGGCACCGACTACCAGCAGCTCATCAAGGGCCTGGTGCTGCTCCTCGCCGTCGGCTTCGACATCTTCAACAAGAACCGCAGCGGCAAGGGCGGTGGGATCTCGATCATCGAGCGTCTCAAGCTGAAAACCCCGCCCGCGGCTGATGTCGACGCCGGGAAGCCGGCGGCAGAGCATCCGGTCCCGGTAGCGGCCGGAAAGTAGCACGGGATACTCCAGACTGCTGCGACCGGGGCCGGCCTCCAAGAGGCCGGCCCCGGTCGGACGTTTATTGCGGGTCTTTGCTGGGCCGCTACCGGGCCGCCGATTGCGCCGTCTGGTCTTCCGCGGCGGCGGCCGGTTCGCCGGCGATGATGGCGTCGACTTCAGCCTTTTCCTTGGCCCCCCAGGTTTCGCGGGTGTTCAGCCGGCGTGGTCGTTGCCGAGTGCGATTTTCATGGGTCTCCTTCGTGCGGGACTGAGTGCAAGACGTTCAGGCGGGGTGTTGCGGGTTTGGTTATGCCGGTACTTCATCGCGCCATGGAATCGATTCCATGGCGCCGGGGCGCGTCACGGCGACAGCGGAGGCATGGCTGGCGTGGAGCATTGCCGCAGGCAGCTCGCGGTCGCTGCCGGCGAGGGATGCGGCGAGGTAGCCCACGAACGTGTCGCCGGCTCCGGTGGTGTCCCTGGCGTCCACTTTCGTCGCCGGCACATGCACGGGACTGCCGTCAACGACGGTGAAGGATCCTTCCGCGCCGGCGGTGCACACGATGGCCGGCCCCAGGACGGGCGGGAGCGACGTGACCAGGTCCCGGTGGTTTCCTTGGATTCCGGCCAGGCCGGTGAGACCGGCGAGAACCTGGATTTCCTGTTCGTTCACCACCAGGAGGTCGACGTCCTCGAGCAGCGCCTCGATCTGCCGGGGGCCGGGGCGGCGTTGAGGATGACGAATGCCCCGCGATTCTTCGCGGTCCGAGCGGCCTGCCGGACCAGCGCCGTCGGGATTTCCAGCTGCAGGACCAGGACGTCGCCGGCCTGGACGGCGGCGAGTCCCGCTTCGACGTCGGCGGCGGTAAGCCCGGCGTTTGCGCCCGGACTCACGATGATCTGGTTTTCGCCCTGGTCATCGACCGCGATGACCGCCGTTCCGGTGGCGGCGGTGCCGCTGACCCGAACGTAGCCGGCATCGATGCCGGCCTCGGCGAGGACCTCAAGAATCCGCCGGCCATGGGCGTCGTCGCCGACGGCGCCGGTGAACGTCACCGCGGCGCCGGCCCGGACAGGGGGCGGAATTGAGGGGCGCTGCCGTCACGATGACGTTGGTCCCGGTGGAACGGAGCGCGCGCGCCTGGGCGTTGGGGTGGAAGTCCAGCTGGGTGACGGCGGCGGCCACCCTCTGGCGGGACTCGGCGGAGGTTGCCGGGTTTCCGGAGAGCACCCTGGACGCCGTGGCGGGGGAGGCGCCGGCCAGTGCCGCCACGTCCTTGATGGTGATGGATGGTCCCGTCACTGCTGCCGCCTCTCGCGCTCAAACCAAATCATGGAATCGATTCCATGGAATCGTTCACTCGCCGTGGACGGCGGCCTGGCGCTCCTCGGACCGGTTCAAATAGGCCAGCAGCAGCGCGCCGGCTTGGTCCAGGTCTCCGGCTTCCAGGGCGGTGCAGATTTCCTCGTTGTCCGGCAGGTAGCCCCGGTAGAAGTGCGCGTCAACGGTGGCCTTGTGGAAGAACAGCCGCATCTCGGCCAGCACCTGGGACATGATCGTGTCCAGGCGCCGGCTGCCTGCCAGGGCCACGATCGCGCCATGGAAATGCTGGTTGGCGCTGCCCAGGCCCTCCTCGTCATTGGCGGCGGCGGCGGCTTTGCCCTCTTCAACGGCAGCGCGGACCGCGGCCACGCGCTCCGGGCTCCCGCCGCCGCGGATCGCACTGACTTCAATGGCGCGGCGCACGGTGTAGACGTCGTGGATGTCGCCGGCCTCGAGTCTGGCCACGAAGACGCCGCGGTTGGGGTGCCGGACCACCAGGCGCTCGGCCGCCAGTTCGGCGAAGGCCTCGCGGACCGTGTTGCGGGAGACGCCCAGCTCTTCGGCGATGGTCGACTCCGTGAGCCGGGCTCCCGGCAGGAGCAGGCCCTCCGCCAGTTGCAGGCGCAGCTCGGCCGCCACCCGGTCCGCCACGGACGGGACGGCCACGCGCAGCCGCGCCGCAGCTGCGCCGAGGGCGGAGCCGGCAGCTGCATCGGGAGTGGTCATAGTGCCGAATCTACACGATTGTCCCAATGTTGAATCGTCGGATTGTTGAACAATCCGTGAAATTGATGCATCCTAGTAGGGGGCTATCATGAGACGAGGATCACAAATGGCAACCATTGACCTGAACAGCGACGTTGGCGAGTCCTTCGGCCGCTGGACCCTGGGCGACGACTCGGCGATGTTCCGCTCGGTCTCCAGCGCCAACGTGGCGTGCGGATTCCATGCGGGCGACCCGAGCGTCATCCGCCGGACCTGCCGCGAGGCGATTGGCGCCGGCGTCGTGATCGGCGCCCACGTCGGCTACCGCGATCTCGCCGGCTTCGGCCGCCGCTTCCTGGACATCGACCCGATCGAACTGGCCGACGACGTCGTCTACCAGATCGGTGCCCTGCAGGCGCTGGCCGCCGTCGAGGGCGGCACGGTTAAGTACGTCAAGCCGCACGGCGGCCTCTACAACGCGATCGTCTCGCACACCGCCCAGGCGAAGGCCGTTGTCGACGCCGTGAAATCCGTTGACCCGAACCTGCCCATCCTGGGCCTGCCGGGCTCGGAAGTGCTGCGCCTGGCCGAGGCCGCCGGCCTCCGCGCGGTGACCGAAGCCTTCGCGGACCGGGCCTACAACCCGGACGGCACCCTCGTGTCCCGCACGCTCCCCGGAGCCGTGCTGGAGGACCCCGCTCTCGTCACTGAGCATGTCCTCCGGATGGCCACCGATTCCGCCATCCGCACCATCGACGGCTCCATCCTGAAAATCCGCGCCGAAAGCATCTGCGTGCACGGTGACTCCCCGGGGGCCGTCGCCATGGCCGCTGCCGTCCGCGAAGCGCTCAACGCCGCGGACATCACCATCGCCGCCTTCGTCTAGGCCGCAGCTTCACCGCTTCACACCCCGGTTCCGCCGGGACCACCCGCACTTAAACCCAAGCAACAGGCAGCACCCCGCACACCTGGAGGAAACCATGACTGCAGCACCGCATCAGGCCACCCCGGCCGCCGGCAAGAGGAAGCTCCCGCCCGGCGCCCTCAAGGCCTACGTCGCGAGCCTCACCGGCACCTCGCTGGAGTACTACGACTTCGCGATCTACTCCGTGGCCTCGGCCCTGGTGTTCCCCAAAGTCTTCTTCCCGGGCAACGACGAATTCGTCGGGCTGCTGCTGTCCTTCTCGACCTTTGCCGTGGGCTACCTCGCCCGTCCCATCGGTGGCGTGATCTTCGGGCGGCTCGGTGACAAGATCGGCCGCAAGAACGTCCTCGTGACCACCCTGCTGCTCATCGGCATCGCAACCGTGCTGATCGGCGTGCTGCCCGGCTACGCCGCCATCGGCCTGGCCGCCCCCACCATCCTGGTGCTCCTGCGCCTGGCGCAGGGAATCGGCGTTGGCGGCGAATGGGGCGGCGCCGTGCTGCTCTCGAGCGAATTCGGCGACCCCCGCAAGCGAGGCTTCTGGTCCTCCGCCGCACAGATCGGTCCGCCCGCCGGCAACCTGATGGCCAACGGCGTCCTTGCCGTGCTGGCCGCGACGCTCAGCAACGAAGACTTCCTCTCCTGGGGCTGGCGTGTAGCCTTCCTCGCCTCGGCCATCCTGGTGGTCTTCGGCCTGCTGATCCGGCTGAAGCTCGAGGAAACGCCCGTCTTCAAGGCCATCAAGGCCCACGGCGAACAGGCCAAGGCCCCCATCAAGGATGTCTTCACCAAGGAACCGCGCGCCCTCGTCTCGGCCGCCCTGTGCCGTGTCGGCCCGGACGTGCTGTACTCCCTGCTCACCGTCTTTATGGCCGTCTACGCCACCAAAGAGCTGGGCATGACCACCAGCAACGTCCTCAGCGCCATCCTGATCGGCTCCGCATTCCAGCTGGTCCTGATCCCGGCGGCGGGCGCCCTCACGGACCGCGTCAACCGCCGCCTCGTTTACGGCGTCGCCGCCGTCGGAACGGCCGCATACATCCCGCTGTTCTTCCTCATGATCCAGGGCAAGTCGGTCTTCATGCTGACCGTCGGCATTGTGATCGGACTGGCGTTCCACGCCTTCATGTACGGCCCGCAGGCTGCCTACATCACCGAACAGTTCCCGGCCCGGTTGCGCTATGCCGGCAGCTCGCTGGCCTACACCCTGGCCGGCGTGATCGGCGGCGCCGTCGCACCGCTGGTCTTCACCGCCCTCTTCGCCGTCAGCGGCAACTGGTTCCTGATCGCCGGCTACCTCGCGGTCGCCTCGATCGTGACGGTGATCGGACTGGCCATTGGGCGCAACCCGCAGCCCGAGGAAGAAGAGCGGCTCCTGCAAGATGCCCGCGCCTGAGCGGCGCGGATCCTGTTCACCGGCACAATGATTGAGGCAACTCGTGATTGAGACAGCAGGGGAACCCCTGAAGGTACAAGCCGCCGCAGCAGGCGAAACCGCAGTTCACAAGGTCCGCTCCGTGCGGGCCGTGGGGACGCGCGCGGTCCTCGCTGAGCTCTCCGGCACCCTGGACGTGCTCGCCCTGCAGGCACTGCTCCTCGAGAAACCGCTGCCGGGCCAGCAGGACATCCTGGCCGCGGCCGAGACCGTCCTGGTCAAGGCCGAATCCCCGGCCTCGGCCCGGCGCATCGCCGCCCGCCTGATGCAGCTCGACCTCACCGCACCCGTCCAGCGCGACGGCGAGCTGGTGTTCATTGACACCGTGTACGACGGCGAGGACCTCGCCGAAGTCGGACGGCTCACCGGCCTGGGAACCGACGGCGTGATCGCCGCCCACTCCGGGCAGATCTGGACCGTGGCCTTCGCCGGCTTCGCCCCCGGCTTCGGGTACATGATCGGGGAGAACCAGCAGCTGGAAGTGCCGCGCCGCAGCTCGCCCCGCACCGCAGTTCCCGCGGGGTCCGTGGCGCTGGCCGGCAACTACTCGGCCGTGTACCCGCGCCGTTCCCCGGGCGGCTGGCAGCTGATCGGGCGCACCAACGCCAAGATGTGGGACCTGGACCGGGAGCCGCCCGCCCTGGCCGCCCCCGGCCACCGGGTGCAGTTCCGTCCGGTCCGGGATGCACTCGCGCTAGCGGCCGAGCCAGTAGCGGAGCCCGCTGTCGAGCCGGCCGCGGCGCCTGCGGCCGAGGGCACCGCGCCGGAACCGGTTGCCGGGCAGGATGTCACGGCCGGGATCCGGATCGTTTCGCCGGGCCTTCAGAGCCTGATCCAGGACCTCGGCCGGGACGGCCACTCCGGGCTGGGCGTCTCCGCCGCCGGCGCGCTGGACCGGGCCTCGCTGCGCCGGGCCAACCGCCTCGTCGGCAACGCCCTCGGCGCAGCCGGCATCGAGACCGTCGCGGGCGGACTCAAGGTCCAGGCCGTGGGGGACCAGGTCCTCGCCGTCGCCGGGGCGCCGTCGGAATTGAGTATCGCGTCCGCACCGGACGATGCCGGCGATACGTGGCAGCGCACCGTGCCGGTGGCGACTCCCTTTGCGCTGCTCGACGGCGAAACGCTCAGCATCGGTGCGCCGCACAGCGGCTTCCGCAGCTACCTCGCGGTCCGCGGCGGGGTGGATGCCGCCCCGGTACTGGGCAGCCGCTCCACGGACACCATGTCCGGGATCGGTCCTGCGCCCCTGGCCGCCGGGCAGCAACTGGGCGCCGGCGGAGAAGCCGAGACGGGCGTCGTCGGAAATCCCGAACTGCAGCCGGACTACCCGGGCGCCGGGGTGACCGTCCTCGACGTCGTCCCCGGCCCCCGCGCCGACTGGTTCGATCAGGCGGCACTGGACTCCTTCACCGCCCAGGACTGGGCCGTGCTGCCGCAGTCCAACCGCGTCGGCATGCGGCTGGACGGTACGCCGCTGCAGCGCAGCCGCCAGGGCGAACTGCCCAGCGAAGGCACCGTCGCCGGCGCCCTGCAGGTCCCGCCGGAGGGCTTGCCCGTGCTCTTCCTGGCCGACCATCCGATCACCGGCGGCTACCCGGTGATCGCCGTGGTGGTCGACTCCCAGCTGGACCTCGCCGCCCAGGTCCCGATCGGCGGCAGGATCCGCTTCCGCTGGGCCGAATCCGCCACCACCGAGCACCCCACCGAACACGGCACTACTGAACACGCCACCACCACAGAAGAAGCGAGTAACTGATGCGCAAGGTCCTGATCGCCAACCGTGGAGAAATCGCGGTCCGCATAGCCCGGGCCTGCGACGACGCGCAGCTGGCGTCCGTCGCTGTCTACGCCGACATCGATGCCGACGCCCTGCACGTCTCGGCCGCGGATGAGGCGTTCAGCCTGGACGGCAACTCGCCCGCGGACACGTACCTGAACATCCCCAAGCTCCTCGCCGTGGCGGCCCAGTCCGGTGCGGACGCCGTCCACCCCGGCTACGGCTTCCTCTCCGAGAACGCCGACTTTGCCCAGGCCGTCCTCGACGCCGGGCTGACCTGGATCGGTCCGACGCCGGACGCGATCCGGCTGCTCGGCAACAAGATCACGGCCCGCGACGCGGCCGTCCGGGCCGGCGCACCCCTGGTGGCCGGCAGCGACGGTCCCGTCGACACGGCGGCCGAGGCCCGCGCTTTCGCCGAAGAGCATGGCCTGCCGATCGCCATCAAGGCCGCCTTCGGCGGCGGCGGCCGCGGCATGAAGGTGGTCCGGGTCATCGACGAGGTCGAGGAAGCCTTCGACTCCGCCGTCCGGGAAGCCGTTGCCGCCTTCGGGCGGGGCGAGTGCTTCGTGGAGCGCTACCTGGACCGTCCGCGCCACGTCGAGGCGCAGGTCCTGGCGGACGCGCACGGCAACGTCGTGGTCGTCGGAACCCGCGACTGCTCCCTGCAGCGCCGGCACCAGAAGCTCCTGGAAGAGGCCCCCGCGCCGTTCCTGACCGACGAGCAGACCGCCCTGATCTACGACGCCGCCAAGGCCGTCTGCCGGGAAGCGGGCTACTCCGGCGCCGGCACAGTGGAATTCCTCGTCGCGGCGGACGGCACCGTGGCCTTCCTGGAGGTCAATACCCGGCTCCAGGTGGAGCACCCCATCACCGAGGAAACCACGGGGATCGACCTCGTCCAGGAACAGTTCCGGATCGCCGCGGGCGAGCCGCTGCGCCTGGTCGAAGACCCGGCACCGCGCGGACACGCCTTCGAGTTCCGGCTTAACGCCGAGGACGTGGGCCGCGGCTTCCTGCCCTCGCCCGGCACCATCGGCGAATTCGCCGGCCCCACCGGCCCGGGCATCCGCCTCGACACCGGCGTCCGCTCCGGGTCCTTCGTCGCGCCGCAGTTCGATTCCCTGCTCGCGAAGCTGATCGTCACCGGCGCGGACCGCCAGCAGGCCCTGCGCCGTGCCCGCCGGGCCCTCGCCGAAATGCGGATCACCGGCGTCGCCACCGTGCTGCCCTTCCACCGGGCCGTGCTGGAATCCCCGGACTTCACCTCCGAGGACGGCCTCGGGATCCACACCCGCTGGATCGAAACCGACTTCGCGGACAGCATCCCTGCCGATCCCGACTACAGCACCACCGCGCCCGACGGCGAACGCCGCACCATCACTGTCGACGTGGACGGCAGGCGCCTCGCCGTCGGCCTTCCGGCCGATCTGCTGGACGCCTGGGCCCGCTCTGGCAGTTCAGCGCCCGCCGGGGTGTCGGTAGCGTCCGACGGCGGTGCCGCCGCCGGCGACCCGGGGGAGCTGCGCGCGGACATGGCAGGGACAGTCGTGAAATGGCTCGTCGAGCCGGGAGCCGAAGTCTCGGCCGGGGACCCGGTGGTGGTCCTTGAGGCCATGAAGATGGAAACCCAGGTCTCCGCGCACCGGGACGGCACCGTCACCGACGTCCGCACCAAAGCGGGCGGGGTTGTCACGGCCGGCGCGGTGCTCGCGCTGATCGGGTAGCCGTTTTCCGGCAGTGTTGGGGCCGTTTCCGCCGGCGGAAGCGGCCCTTTTTCCCTGCGTGTTTGGCTATCTGGGCCGCGCCGCCAGGGCGGACGCCAGAGCGGTGGCGGAGCCGGGACTGCTGTCGATCCGCCAGTCTGTTTCCTTGTTGAAGTTGAACCAGACCACTGCTGTGACATCGGGCTGGGCAGCCAGATAGCTGATCAAGGCAGTGTTCCAGTCGGCTTTGGACCCGCCTTGTTCGGCCGATGAAGTCTCTGCCACGAGCACGTGTTTGCCTGGGGCAAGCCGTCTCAGTTCGGACAGGCCCGGGCCGAAGAGCTCCGATGGCCAAAGCCAGCTGCTCCAGGCTGCTGATGTACCCCAGTTGTAACCGTCGAGGGCCACTTCATCCACGTAAGCGGAGCCCGGATACAGCCCGTCGAGCGGGGTTGACCCCCAATATGGAACGTTGGGATTCCAGACCCAAGAGATGTTGGAGGCGCCGGTAGCAGCAACGACGTCATGGACGTGCCGCCACGCCGCAGCGTAATCGCCGGGTCCGTTTCCGTTGACTCCCTCAGACCAGGGGTACCAGTTGCCGTTCATTTCGTGCCCGAAGCGCACCATCACTGGATGCCCCCAGGCTGCCAGCGCCTGGCCCCACTGCCGCAAGTAGGGGTCGAAGTTGCCGGCCGTAATGCGGTCCAGGGCATAGGCCGGCTGATCGGTTCCGCCGCCCCAAGCCCAGGGCTCCCAGGTCAGCAGGGCTACGGCGCCTCGGCTGCGAACAGCATCCAGCTCCGTGATGGGCGGGCCTTGATTGAAGTCCTTGTAGGACAGAATGACCGACGGCGCCTCCCCGGCGAGGGACGCGGCCCCGTCCAATTCCGCTTGGGCCAGCGGCCCGCCGGGGGTGCCGACGCCGAAGCGCAGCGGCGAGCTGCTGATGACGGGGGGCAAAGGTTCCGCCACCGGCGCGGCAGCCACGACCGTAAAGCCCGTCGACGCCTTGACGGTGCCGGATACGGCTTGGACGTCAAGGACCGGCTGGGACGTTTGCGGGATAACGACGTCGGCGGTGAAGCCTCCAGAGGCACTGACCTTGAAGGCGACGGAACTGGCCCCGGCGCTCACAGTTCCGGAGCCCTTCTTGGGAAAACCGGTGCCGGTGACGGTGACCGCGGTTCCGGCCGGGCCCTTGGCCGGGCTGAGGCTAAGGGACGGGGAGGCGGCCTGGGCGGGTACCGCCGCGAGGGACAGGCTGAACGCCATGAGGACAAGAACGCAGGCCAGGCTTAGCAGCGGCTTCATCGTGGCTCCTTGGCCGGGCCCCGGCCAAGCGGGGCATCCTGACGGAACGCGGCTTGCCTACGGAAGCCACAATATCCAGTGTCCGTCAGGACGGTTCCGCTCCGGGGTCAAACGAAGCAGGAAATCCCGAGGATTGTCCAAGGATTCCGCTCAGTCGCGCAGCGGGGACTTTGACAGGATCCAGGTGTTCGTCCCGTCCTGGYGCTTGAATGTCACGGTGGTGACCAGGGCCCGAATAAGGGCGAGCCCGCGCCCTGATTCAGCCTCGCCGTCGGGCATGGCGGCGTCAGTGTCAATGGGGTCGGGGCAGACGGCATTGAAGGCACTGACCCGGGCCTCCAGCCTGACGGACGTAGCGCTGATGTCGACCCCGAGTTCCACGGGCTTCGTGGATTCGGGAACGGCGTGCTGCACCACATTGCTGGCAGCTTCGATCACGGCCGTGGCGAACGTCATGCGGTCCAGGTCCGGAACGAAGGAAGCGTCATCCCACAGTTTGTCGAGCTCGGTATGCACGGCCTCAATGGCTTCCGGAAGTGCCGTCTGGCGGAGCGTCCGCCGGGCGAGAATGTCAGTCATCCCCGAAAGCTTCAGCCGCGGAGGGGTACGACGTCAGGACTTTGTCCATGCTCGTAAGGCCCAGGACCATTTGAACCTGGGGCTGGACGGCCGCGATCCGAAGGTCGCCGCCGGCTTGCCGGGCGGCCTTGAGGCACCCGATGAGCGCTCCAAGCCCGGACGAGTCCATGAACGCTGTCGCTTCGAGGTTGATCACGATCCGGGCCGAGCCCGAAGCGACAACTTCCGCCACCATTTCCCGCAGTTTCGGCGCCGACACCATGTTGAGCCGGCCGGCGGCTGTTATCTCGGCGTAGCTGTCTTTCACTTCATAGCTCAGGTCCACGGAGGGCCCTTTCGGTGGAGGTCTCGTTGCTGGTGTCGGGGTCATCGCCGGAACCGCCGGCAGAGTATCCGCGGTACAGGACGGCCCGCACCAGGATGCTCATGACGATCAGGTCAAACACCACCCAGAATACGTTGACGAGTGTGCCGATCGGCTCGGACATTCCGGCAACGAGCCGCCCAATCCCAACAGCCGACGCGATGAACAGTACGACCGACACGGCGATCTGTGGGCGGATCAGGCCCCATCGTGGACCTCCAGACTGGCGGTCCTTGGGCGTGACGGCGAAGCCGAGGGGATGCCCGAACCAGACGTTCCGGGCCGCCGTCGTACATGCTTTGATCCAGGTGGGGAACAGGGCGAGGCTGTACTGCTGACCGCGCCAGGTGGGGATGCCTCTGCCGGCAACGGCAAAGAGGATCTGGTTGACCACCATGAACGGAATGAATCTCAGGAAGAAGTCGGCGCTCAGGCTGGTGACGGGCAGGATCCCGAAGAGCAGGTAAATGATCGGCGCGGCGAAGTAGACGACGGCGGCGAAGCCGCTGAGGTAGGTCCACATCGTTGCGAAGTACATGAGCCGCTGGCCCAGCTTCAGCCCGCGCTGAAGGAGCGGGTTCTCCCGCAGAAACACCTGGATGGTGCCCTGGGCCCAGCGCAGGCGCTGGGTCAGCATGGTGCCGATGTCTTCCGGTGCCAGCCCGTAGGCCAGGACCTCGTGGTGGTAGACGCTTTGCCATCCCATGGCGTGCATGCGCATGGAAGTCGCCATGTCCTCCGTCACGGAAATCGTGGCCAGCGGCATGACCGGCTGGGCCTCGTCGGTCCGTTCCACCGATAACGCGTCCAGCACCGCCTGCACGGACTCGATTGCCCCAAGGGGAGACCAGTCCCGGGCCGCCATGCGCTGCACAGCATCATCGGTCACCACGGGCACTCCGGCGTCACCGAGCTCCACCGGCGCCATCGCGGCAATTTCCTTCAGGTCGGCCTGAAGTGCGGACACATCGGCCAGCACCAGCGCCTGGACGGCCTGGTCCACCCGGCGTCGTGCCCGGTACGTGATTTCGCTGAGTGAGTCGCCGGCGTCGAGCCGGCGGCGGGCCTCTTCGGTTGCCGCTTCGACCTCGTCGAGGGTGTGCTGAATCAGCAAGGATTCGCCGGTTGCCGCTTTGCGTGCCTTGCGGATAGCCGCCCGGGATGCGCTGAGGGCGCGCCGGATACTCTTCTCGGTTTCCTTGACGTACCCCGACAGTCCCAGCTGCATGAGGGCCTCCCTGCGGAGGATGGCGTTGGAGCCGCAAAAAAAGGCAGCGTTCCAGCCGTCCTTGCCCTGCTGGATGGGGCCGTAGAACAAGGGTGCCTGGCTGCCCAGGGGATCGTCGGCCGGGACGTTGCTGAAATATTGGGGCGTCTGGACGAGGGCGACTTTGCGGTTGTTGAAGTAGCCCAGGGTCTTGTCCAGAATGTCCGGTTCGGGGATCTGATCCGCGTCGAGAATGAGCAGGAACTCGCCCTCGGTTTGCATCAGGGCGTTGTTCAGATTCCCCGCTTTCGCGTGCCGGGGCATCCCGCTCCATTCCGCGCTTCGGGTCACGTACCCCAGTCCGCTCGCCGTGGCCAGTTGCCGGAGCGCGGGCCTGTCACCATCGTCAAGTATCCAGGTGCTGTGCGGGTGCCGGATCTTTTGGGCGGCAAGCGCCGTCGTCATCACCAGTTCCAGCGGCTCGTTGTACGTCGTAATGAAAACGTCAACCGTGGCGTCCGCGGGGGCCGGTGCCGGCGGTGTGCGGGACTTTAGCCGCCAGACTGTCATTCCGAAGAGCAGCACGTCGATCAGGCTGTAGGTCTCGGCGGCGACCAGCGGCACGGCGATCCACCACGCGTCCCAGTTCAGTGACGCCAGCCAGCGCCAGGCCACGTAGTTGACGCCGGCCAGCAACGTCAGGAGCACGAGGAGCCGTACCCCGAAGAGCTGCACGGCGCTCCCGGAGCGTTGCTGTGGCGCGTCGGCGCCGTCCGGGTCTGGGCAGCGCGGCGTTTCGGTCACGCGAGCGTCCTTTCGCGAGGGGTGAGTGGGCATCCTGCCGGGCCTCGGTGCGGCACCCAGGACGGGCGCACTTAGGCGGATTCTGGTTCGCGTTGGAGCAGGACCGCAGTGATGTCGTCCAGGATGCCGTGTTTTCCCCGCCGGTCGCAGAGTTTCTTCACGGCGGTGTCCGGATGATCCTGCGCCTGGCGGCTGTCCAGGGCTGCGGCGAGACGGCCGAGGTCACCGCCGTGCAGGTCCAGGAGGCCGTCCGTCGGAACCAGGAGGGCATCGCCCGGGGCGAGCCGGAAGGTGTGCGTTTCCCAGCTTTGCCCGGGTATCAGGCCCAGTGGCGGCCCCGTCGGGGACAGGCGTTCAATCGTGAAGTCGGAACGGAGGATATAGCTCAGTCCCTGGCCGGCGTCCGCATAGTGGCCTGTGCCGGTTGCAGGGTCGATCAGCGCGTGGAACACCGTCGCATAGGAGCCCACACGGGCCAAGGTATCGTCGAGGCTCCCCGACACGTCCTCGAAGATGCGGGACGGCCCGGCTTCCCAGCCGGTGTGGGCGAAGGCGGACCGGACGGTGCCGGCCACGATTCCCGGACCGATGCCTTTGCCCATGGCGTCGCCGACGGTAATGCGGAACTGGCCGGCCGCGGTCATGCCGAGCTCGTAGAAGTCACCGCTAAGCCCGGAGGCAGGGTAAAAGCAGGTGCCCAGCGAGTAGCCGGCCGGTGCAGGGGGAGTGGGCGCAAGCAGGGCCCGTTGCACCCGGGCTCCGTTGTCGATGTCCCACGAAAGGTTCATTTCGCGCTGGATGATCTCAGTGAGGTCCTCGAGGATCTTCTGCTGCTCTGCGCTGAATACCCGGGGCGCCTGGTCGATGATGCAGAACGTTCCGACATGCGTGCCGCCGGGCCCGGTGAGGGGATGGCCCGCGTAGAACTGGATATGGGGATTGCCGGTCACGAGCGGGCTCTGCCGGAAGCGTTCGTCGGTGAGGGCGTTCTCCACGATCATGGTTCCCGAGGACATGATCGCCTCGGTGCAGAACGTGTCACGCCGCTCCGACTCGCGGGCGAGCGGACCGACGAAAGATTTCAGGAATTGCCGGTCCTCGGCGATCAAGGAAATGCTGGCCGCACTGACACCGAAAAGCCCCTGAGCGAGCCGCGTGATCCGGTCGAAGCGCTCCTCCGAGGGTGTGTCCAGAAGGCGGGTTCTGGAAAGGTCCTCCAGCCGCGCCCACTCCGGGGCTTCAGCCCCGCTGAGGCGCGATTCGGATTGGTAGCCCGTGCTTGTCATACGTCCTTCACACATCTGAGGCGATTGAGCCCAACGAGGCCTGTACGGCCGTTCGACGTGGGCGTCCGCTGTCCTCGCGGCGGGCTCCCACCCTTCGATCGAGCTTCCCGCCAGTCAGCGGGACCCGGTCACGGCAACCCTACCGTCGATCCGTGTTCAGGGCGTTGTCACGTCTTAAACGAGCCCGTATAAGGCAGTCTCCGGCCGGACAACCTCCACAACGGGAACGGCCGGGCACGCTGGGGAGCGTGCCCGGCCGTGTGTCCGGTGTTTGTGGTTGTTGCCCGGTCAGGTCCGTGACTCTGAGAGGGCCGGAGCGGCCTGGACCTGGTGGGCGGGTGGCTGGGCGCGGCGGTTGAGCCACATTTCGAAGACGTCGCTGGTGTGCCACTCGAAGGAGGCGAGCACCGGGGTGCCGTTGATGTCGTAGTCGACCTCGTCGAAGTAGAGCAGCGGGACGCCTTCGTTGACCTGGAGCTGTGCGGCCTCAGGGGGTCCGGCGAGGACGGGGAGCAGCTTGGCCCGCCCGTTCCGGACGCCGTAGTTGAGGGTCTCGAGCAGGTCGAACAGGGACGGGCCGAGGTTGGACCGGGCCGCTTGGGGCACGAGGGCCAGAGGGACGCGGTCGAGGCTGTAGACGACGGGCCGGGCATCGGCGAACCGGACCCGTTCGACGATGACGACCTCGGCCCCGCGGTCCAGGCGGAGCCGGGCCCGGTCGCCGTCATCGGCGGGTACCACGCGCTGGGAGATGATCCGGATGCTGGGGGTGAACCCGGCGGCCTGAATCATCGCGGTGTAGCTGACGTTCAGGTCCAGCGCATGGCGCTGCGGCACCCTGGTGACGTAGGTGCCTTTGCCATGGAGGCGGGAAAGGTACCCGGCGTCGATCAATGCCCGGTAGCCTTCGCGGACAGTGGCGCGGCTGACCGCGAACTTCACCGACATTTCGTCCTCGTTGGGGAGCCGGTCGCCGACGTTATACGTGCCATTGCTGATGAGCTCGGTGAGTTCATCTCGAACTTGTTCTGCAAGATTTGGCCGGCGACCTGACATGGTGTCCTCCCTGGGGCAATAAATCCAGTGTACTGGCGGTGAGGGTTCTGGTTAGACGCGGGCGCCGGCGGCGGCGTCGGCGTAGGACAGGGCGGTGCGGACCTGGGACACGACGTCCTTTTCACCGGGGAGCTTGCCGTCGAAGATGGCCGCGCCGATGGTGAAGCCCCAGACGCCGGCTTCGGCGAGACCGCGGATCTGGTCCTCGTTGACGACCGAGCCGGCAGCGATGGTGGGCCCATCGACAACGCGGGCGACGGCGGCGGTGAGTTCCAGCGGATCGACGGTGGCGTGGCGGTAGGCGAGCAGGTCCACGCCGTGGACGCCCTCGAGCTTGGAGAGTTCGGCGGCGTGCGCGGTGATCTCCTCGATGGTGCCGAGCAGTGCGCTGGGGTGCCCGGCGACGCGGCCGGGGAAGGGGGCGAACTTGATTCCGGTGCCGGCGAGCTTCTCGACGGCCTCGGCGGCGAACTTGCCGCCCACGATCCAGTCCACGCCGGCGGCGATGGCGGCGTCGATGGAGTCCATCTCATCAGCCTTGTCGACCGAGACCACCTCGAGGTAGACCACCAGGTCCGCGGCGTGCGCGGCGGCGGTCAGCTCACGTGCCTTCTCGGCGGTGGCGCCGACGTCCTTGAAGCCTATGTGGCGCAGCCCGGTGTCCTTGACCTGCTCGAGGACCTCCAGGGCGTTGTCGACGGTGCGGTCGTTGTGGGTGAGCATGAAGATGAATTCAGACATTGTTCTTGTTCTTTCGCTTGTGGTGGGTGCTGCTGCTGGTGGGGTGGTGCGTGTGCGGGTCAGGCGGGGAGGAGTCCGCGGACGTCGTCCAGGACGTGGGTGGGCAGGATGCCGGAGGCGGCGAGGTGGTCATCGGTGGTCGCCCCGGACATCACCAGGGCCGAGGCCATGCCGGCATTCAGGCCCATGGCGACGTCGGTCAGGAGCCGGTCCCCGACCATCACGGCCTCGTGGGCCGGGACGCCGAGGCGGTGCAGGAAGGCGTTGGCCATGTGGACGCTGGGTTTGCCGACGATCGCTTCGGCGCGTCCGCCGGTGCAGGCCTCGATGGCCGCAAGCATCGCGGCACAGTCGGGCAGGCCGCCGTCGGGGGTGGGGCAGTACGGGTCGGGATTGGTGGCCACGATCACGGCGCCGGCCTTCACGGCCTGGTAGGCGCGGGTGAGTTTGTCGTAGTCGAAGGTCCGGTCGAAGGAGACCACCACGACGTCGGTCTGGGCCGGGTCCTCGGTCAGGGTGAACCCGGCGCCGCGCAGCGATTCGATCAGGACCGGTTCGCCCACGGCCAGGACACGGGCCCCGGGGTGGCGGCCGGCGAGGTACAGGGTGAGCGCGTCGAGTGCGGAGATTACGTCCTGGGCCTGGGCCGGGATGCCGAGCCGGGTCAGCTTCGCGGCGTAGGCCTCGGCGGTCTCGAGCGGCTTGTTGGTCACGAAGACCACCCGGGCCCCGGAGTCGCGCAGCGCCGCCACGACGGTGTCCGCGCCCTCGATCAGGTCATCGCCCAGATACAGCGTGCCATCCAGGTCGAAGGCGTAGCCCCGGTAGAGCGGGGCCGCTTCGCGGCGGCCGGTTTCTTTGGCCAGTAGTTCAACGGGCATCGTTGCCCTCCTTTCGGCCCCTTGCGGGGCACAATACAAGTCTAACGTTAGACGTCTAACGACTCAAGTCGATGATGGAATCTTTGGAAGAAAGTTTCGCGGTGTGGTGCTGGTGCCGGGCGGGGGCTGCCGGGTCGCGGCGCCCCCGCCGGGCGGTCGGCCAGATCAGCCTGGCGGGCTGGCCGGGCTGTCGGGCTTTTTGGTGGGGCTGGGTTGGTCAGGCGTCCGCGGTGAGGGCCTGGTCGGTGAGGGCGAGTTCTTCTTCGGCGGTGTAGTTGCCGACGCGCTTGCGGCCGACGGCGAAGTAGTAGGCCATGAACAGGGCCACCATGATCACGGCGATGACGAACGCGAGGGGGAAGCTGACCAGGGCTGCGGGGATCAGGATCCCGGCCAGGATCAGTGCGATCCACATCGTGACGCGTCCACCGCGTGCCTTGTAGGGGCGGTGCAGGTCGGGGCGCTTCTTCCGCAGCACCAGGGCTGCAGCCATCATCAGCATGTAGGACACGGCCGCGACGAGCACGGAGAGAGTGACCAGGACCGGGATGGCGTCCGGGAGGATGGTGGCGCCCAGGATGACGAAGACGAAGCCGATGACGCCGGGGACGATCAGCGAGCCGACCGGTGCGTGATGCTTGTTGAGCTTGGACAGTGATGCCGGCAGGTAGCCTGCGCGGGACAGGGCGAAGGTCTGGCGTGAGTAGGCGATCACGATCGCGTGGAACGAGGCGACCAGGGCGGCGAGGCTGAAGATCGCGATCACCGGGACGATCCAGGTCTGGGATCCCACGACGTTGGACAGGGCCACGGTCAGCGGGGCCGCTGCGCCGGGGAAGTCGGACCCGCCGACGCCGGCGGCGACGGTGAGGGTGCCGAGGCCGATCACGGCGAGGGTGATGAAGGCCATGATCAGGGCCTTGGGGATGTCCTTGGCCGGGTTCTTGGTCTCTTCGGCAGCCATGGGGAGGCTTTCGATGGCGAAGAAGAACCATGCGGCGAGCGGCAGGGTGGCCCAGAGGCCGCCGATGCCGTTGGGCAGGATGGCTCCGCCCGAGTAGGCGTTCAGGTTATCCAGTGACATCTTCGGCGCACCGATCACCATGAAGACAATGAGGCCGACGACCGCGACGGCGGTGAACACGAATTCGATCTTCATCGAGTTGCCGGCGCCCAGGAGATGGACCACGGTCGAGCCGATGTAGAGGACTGCGGCGCTGACCAGGACCGGCACGTCGGGGAAGAGGACCTGCACGTAGGCGCCGACGGTCAGCGCCACCGCCACCGGGGCAAACACGAATTCCAGAAGGACGCTGACTCCGGCGAGGTAGCCCCAGACCCGGCCCAGTGCTGTGCGGACGTAGGCGTAGGCTCCGCCGGCGTGGGGTACTGCTGCGGACAGTTCGCCGATCACGGTTGAGAGGCCGGCGTAGAGCAGGCCCATGATCGCGATTGCGATTAGGTAACCCCAGTAGCCAGTGAGGCCCAGGCCCGCGTTCCAGCCGTAGTAATCACCGGAGATCACGGCGCCGACGCCGATGCCCCAGAGCAGGACGGGCCCTGCAACCTTGTGAAGATTCTTCTTCTTGTGCTCCGCCTGCACTGGCGAAATTGTGGCTTGTGACACTGACCTGCTCCTTTGCGGGTTGTATCCATCATCGGCGCCACGGGAGGTGGGCCGTCTGATGTTTGACGAGGAAGCCGCGGGATTGCTCCGGTGGCTGGGTGCCGGGCTGAAATCAGCGCTCCGGGACCGGGTGTTACGAAGGGGTGTTACGAACGGCCGCCGCGGGGGCGGCGGGCCTGGCTTTTCTCTGGCGTCATCGGCAGGGAAAATGTCCGGAAGGGGCTTTCGCGACCTTGTTCATCAAGCATACCAAGTCGTTAGACGTCTGACAAGAGTAAGTTTGTGTTGTTTTCCGGGACGGTTAGGCGTGCAGGCCGGCCGCCGCGCGGGCGGCAGGAACTGCCCTTTTCATGACAGCATCTGCAGAGGCGTCATCGGGTACGGAGATCGCTTCCCGCTGGAGGCGCACGAATTCCTGATAGCGCTCCAGTTCGTCGTCGACGTCTTGCGCAGTCCAGTCCAGGGCCGGGGCCACGGCCCTGGCAACCTCGGACGCGGCTTCTTCCCCGAAGTCCTTGGATTCAATGGAAATACGCAGGCGGCGCTCAAGGACGTCCTCCAAATGCAGGGCCCCCTCGTGCGTCACCGCGTACAGCGCTTCAGCCAGAAAGGCGCCGCCGCCGCCGCAGATCTCCAGCCCGAGCACCCTGTTCTCGGCCACAGGCTTCAAGACTTCAGTGGCCATGTTTCCGTATCGACCGACCAGGCGGGCAGCGTGGCTGGACGGCAGTCCGAGGGTTTCGAGCATGTAGGCGCAGACGCTTTCAATCTCGGCGGCAACGAAGTTTTCGCCACCGAGGAGGGGCAGGTCCAGTGTTTGTGAGGGGCGGGCAGTGCTTCGCCCCTGTGTCGCGGCGTCCACAGCGTCCTTTGCCATGACCCTGTAGGTGGTGAGTTTGCCGCCGGCGATCACCGCGATGCCCTCGTGGGGCACGTCAACGACGTGTTCCCTGCTCAGCTGCGCGGTCGAGCCTGCCTTGCCTTTCACGAGCGGGCGGAGTCCGGCGTAGACACCGAGGATATCGTCGTGGACGATCGGGACCTCGAGCACCTTGTTGACGTGGTCGAGCAGGTACTGGACGTCCGCGGAGGTGGCGGAGGGATTCGTTTTTCCCAGGTCCCATGGCGTGTCGGTGGTGCCGATGATCCAGTAGTTGCCCCAGGGGATGACGAAAAGGACACTTGCCCCTGCCCGCAGGATCAAGCCCATGGTGGACGGGAAGCGATCACGGTCGACGAGGATATGAACCCCCTTGGACATGGTGACTTCGACTGCCGAGTCGACGCCGATCATGGTTTGCGATTCTGCGGTCCACACACCCGTTGCGTTGATGATGGAGCGGGCCCGCACCTCGAACCGCTCACCCGTCTCTTCATCCGAGACGAGTACTGTGTGGTCCGCGCTGCCGGTGCCGGGCATGATCTCCACTGCGCCGGCGCGATTCATCGCATGGACGCCCCGTGACACCGCAGTGCGCACGATCGTTGCGACCAGCCTGGCGTCATCGACCTGGGCATCAAAGTAGCTGATGCCCCCACGGCATGCAGCACGGTTCAGGCCGGGCAGTTCAGCCCTGACGCGCTTGCGGCTGAGGTGGCGGTGCAGTCCGACGCCCGGGTGGCGGCCGCCGGCATAGCTGAACAGGTCATACAGGGCCATCCCGGCCCCCACATAAAACCGCTCAGCCAGCGGCGCGGTGACGGGGTAGAGGAACGAGACAGGCCTGACGAGGTGGGGTGCGATTGTGCGCAGGAGAAGGCCGCGCTCCACAAGGGCCTCCTTGACCAGCTTGAAGTTGAGCTGCTCAAGGTAGCGGATTCCGCCGTGCACCAGCTTGGAGGACCGGCTGGAAGTGCCGCTGGCCCAGTCGCTCTTCTCGATAATGCCAACGGTAAGTCCCCGCGATGCCGCATCGAGGGCAGCGCCGGCGCCGACAACGCCGCCGCCAATAACAAGCACGTCGAGTACTTGCGACTTCATCGCAGCGCGGGCTGCTTCGCGTTGCGCAGTGTTGAGTCGCCCGGTTCCTGGGGAAGTGGCGGTCTTGCTCATTGTGGCCTCCATGGGTCTGCCTGCCTTTCGTGGCCAGGCTTCATCAGCATCAAATGTCATTAGACGTCTGACGAATAAAAGTTGGTGTTGTTTGTTTGGGAATTGGTTTCGCGTGCGGTGAGGCCCGGCGTTTACAGTCCGGCGCCGATCCGTTCCGCTTCGGCGAGGGCGGCCAGGACGTCGGTCTTCGTCCACGCTCCGGTGAGGTAGGCGAGGTCGGCGATGTTGAAGCGGTTGCGCATGAGGTGGCAGTTCGTGAGCGCCCAGATGACGTCGTCTTCCTTGCTGGGGTTTTCCAGTTCGGAGAAACGGGTGGGCGCGCCGGCGGCGCGGAGCGCCGCGACGATTGCTTCCGGTTCGCCCAGCAGGCCCGAGAGCACCTCGGCGTGCGCCGGCCAGGTTGCGGCGGCGTCGCGGATTTTGGCGCCGGCGTCGACGGTACGGAGGTGTTCGAGTTTCTTGGAGTAGTCGGACCAGCACTCGTTGCTCGTGGAGCCGGCCTCGTCCATCCAGTCGAAGGCCTCCCGGACGGTGCGTTCGGCGTCGTCCGGCTCGGGGAGCCGGACGGTGCCGAGGCTTCCGGTGCGGAGCTTCTCGTTCATGTTCCGCCAGAGGATCGCGACGACGACGGTCGCGACGCCGACCTGGGCGCCGTGGTGGGCGGTTGCGGTGCCGCGGGCGGTGTTGGCCATGTCCAGCAGGTGGCTGATGACGTGTTCCATGCCGGAGGACGGGGAGGTTTGTCCCGCGACGCCCATCGAAATGCCCGACAAGGTCACGAACTTGGCCAGCGTCGACAAGGACTCCGGGTCGGAGGTCCCCACGCCGGGGGCAAGGCCCAGGAGTTCGGCGCCGTGGCGGCGGGTCATGGTCGCGGCCTCGGCGGAGTAGCCGCGGTCCATCTCGACGAGGGAGGACAGGTACCAGTCCGCGGGGGCGGTGAACATCGAGATCATGTCGCCGAGTCCGGAGCGGTTCAGCAGTGCCGGCGCCCCTTCCAGGACGTTGCTGTCGACCACGAGTGCGCTGGGCCAGCCGGAGTGGGCGGTGCGCTTGACGCCGTTGATCAGCAGCACGGACTGGTCATCGGCGAAGCCGTTGACGGAGGCGGCGCTTTGCACGACGACGTGCGGCCGGGTCCCGGCGGCGACCTTGCCGATGTCGCACAGGGTGCCGGAGCCGATGGTGACGATGACGTCCGCGCCGGCACAGCCGGCGGTCGCAGCGCTCACGGTGGTCTCGTCGGCGTGGACGTGGCCCGGGAGGGCCACGGTGGTGACCGTGCCGAGGGTTTCCAGGAGGGCCGTGACGGCGGGCTTGAGGTAGGTACCCGAGCCGGTGGTGTAGACGTCCTCGTCGGTCAGGACGGCGATGCTGTTATGGGCCGGGAGGGCGGCGACGATGTCGTGGACGGAGTCCAGCACGTCGGCGCCGATGACGACCTGGTCGAGGCCGACCAGGGGGTGGGAGAGGTAGCGGTCGAGGTCAGACGAGAGCGTCATGGCGTGTCACTTTCTGCGGGATGGATTCGACGGCGTCGAAGAGGGAGCGGTAGTCCTGGTAGGCCATTTCAAGGGCCTCGGCATGGGCAGGGTCGGGGTCGATACTGACCGGGTCGAGTTCGACCACGGCATCGACGGCGGATTCGAGGCTGGCGAAGGTGCCGGCGGCGACGGCGGCGAGCAGTGCCCCGCCGGTGGCGCTGGTCTCCTCGGTGAGCACCTTCTGGATCGGGGTATTGCAGAGCGTGGCCTTCGCCGAGAGCCACAGCGCGGAGCGGGCCCCGCCGCCGACGACCCGGACCGACTGGGCCAGGCCCATCGCATCAATCCGGTCGTAGATGTCACGGAACGCGAAGCAGTTCGCCTCGATGATCGCCCGGGCCATGTCGGTGGAGTCGTGGTTCATCGACAGCCCGGCGAACGTCCCGCGCAGGGAGTCGTTCCACCGGGGCGCCATGGAGCCGGTCAGTGCCGGGATGAAGCGGACCCCGCGGGCGCCGGGCTCTGAGCGGGCGGCGCGGTCGAAGAACTCCTGCTGGCTGACGCCGAGGACGTTCTGGGCAAACCACAGCGTGTTGCCGCCCGAGACGAAGCCGGGGTTCTCGATCAGGTAGGTGCCGTCCACGGCGTGCGCGTGGGTCTCGACGAGTTTGGTCTCGTCGAAGACCGGGACGGCGCTGGAGACGCCGACCGGTTCGGCCGTGCCGAGGATATCGACGACCACCCCGGGCCGGACCCCGCCGGCGCCCAGGCATGCGGCGTGGTCATCGCCGGTGCTGACCACAACGGCGCAGCCCGTGGTCAGCCCCAGCGCCGCAGCCGCCTCCGCGGTCAGGGTCCCGGCGACGTCGGTGGCGCGGCCGATCTCCGGAAGCTTGGCCCGGTCCAGCCCGGCGGCGTCGATGAGTTCATCGCTCCAGTCCCGGGTCACTACGTCATAGAGCAGCGAGGACGAGGAATTCGCGTGGTCCTGGATCGAACGGCCGGTCATCCATGCGACAGCGTAGCCCCCGACCGAGGGCAGCGACGCGGCCCGCCGGTACACCTCGGGCTCGTTGTCGGCCAGCCACATCAGCTTTGGTCCGGTGTGGCTGGCGTCCAGGTTCAGCCCCGTCCGGGCGAACAGCCAGTCCGGATCGATCGCGTTCCCGAGCCGGGCAACCTGCTCGGTGGCGCGCCGGTCCAGCCAGATAATGGCCGGCCGCAGCGGACGCATGTCGGCGTCCACCGGCACGACGCCGTCCACCTGGCTCGAGAGCCCGATATGGGTCACCTCGGCCGGCTTCACGCCGGTCCGGGCCAGCACGGCCCGGACGCTGGAGGCAATCCCGTGCCGGTAGTGCGCCGGATCCTGCTCTGCCCAGCCGCTGTGCGGGTGCGCCATCGCATACCCGCTGCTTGCGGTCGCGACGATCACGCCCTCCGGCGACATCAGTACCGCCTTCGCGCTCTGCGAGCCAAGATCACAGCCAATTACATATCCCAATGAAATACTCCTTTGTATCCCAGTGGCCTTCCCCCGAAGCCATCACCATCTGCGTAAGTCGTCAGACGTCTAATAACTAGATTACGGGTGCGGCTCCCGGCCGTCAACCCCCGCCGATGTCCTTCCGGCACGAGCACCCCCGTCGAGGTCCCCGGCCTCACTGGCGTCACGAGCCGCTGGCCCTGGGTGAAGCCGCCACGGACGTTGTCAAGGGCCGGCCGCGGTCTGGTCGCCGATTGGCGCAGAGCCTAGAATCGGGCTAGGCGCACCGGGCCAAGGCACCGGCCGGACACGCCCGCCGGAGATCACGTCCATGTTCCAGCGGTGCCGATAGGGGAGGCCCGCCATGGCGTTCATCAACAGGCCCAACAGTTCGCTGCCGCGGGAGCGCGCGTCCGGTGGGGAGTCCTGACCGCCATGGACACCACGGGAAAACTTGAAACGGAACAAAAGTACGACGCCGGGACCTCTGCGGCGCTGCCGGATCTGCAGGAAATCGAAGGTGTGGACCACGTCGCGGAGCCTGTGACTGATCAGCTTGAGGCTGTGTACTTCGATACCCCGGCCCTGGTCCTCGCGGCACGGCGCATTACCCTTCGGCGCCGCACGGGCGGGGCGGACGAGGGCTGGCACCTCAAGCTTCCCGCCGAGGCCGACCAACGGGAGGAGATCCATGCGCCGCTGGGGCAGCCGGAGACCGTTCCGGAAGAACTGTCCGACCATCTGCAGGTCCTCATCCGGGGCGACGAACTCGAGCCCGTCGCCCGGCTCAGTACGCGGCGCACCACCTACCGGCTATACGGGCCGGGCGGTGAGCATTTGGCCGACTTCGCCGACGACCACGTTCATGCCGAGGCCCTGCGGCCGCCGGGGCCGGCCGTCGACTGGCGTGAATGGGAGCTCGAACTCGTCCACGGCACAGCGGAGCTCTTTGAGGCTGCCGCCGCAACTCTGACGTCTACCGGAGCCGGCCACTCCGCTTATCCTTCCAAGATCGCCCGTGCCCTGGGCGATGCCTGGCCGGCCGAGTTCAGTCCCCGGACTCCAAAACCCCGGAAGAAGGGACCGGCAGTCGACGTCGTGACCGCCTATTTAGACGCGCGGATTGGTGACTTCATCGCCAATGATCCGGGTGTGCGGATGGGCACACCGGATTCCGTCCACAAGATGCGGTCCGCGACCCGCCGGGCGCGCTCCGCCCTGGCCACGTACCGCAAACTCTTCAACCGCTCAGCGGTGCGGGAACTCCAGGCTGAACTGAAGTGGCTGGGCCAGATCCTGGGCCCGGCCCGCGATGCCGAAGTCATGCTGGAGCGGCTTCGCCAGCACATCCTGGAGCTCCCGGAAGAACAGAGGTCCGGCCTCTTGGCCCAGATGATCGATCAGGAGCTGGTCGCAGCCCACGACGCGGGCTACAGAAACGTCCTGGAGACCCTCCGGACCGGCCGCTACTTCCGTCTCCTGGGCTCCCTGGAGGACTTCCGGGACAACCCGCCTGCCAAGCCACGCGCCTTCCGGCCCGCGCGCAGCGTGACGGCCAAGCTGGTCAACAAAGCCGCGAAGCGGGTGGAGCGTGCCCGGAAGGCCGTCAAAGGCTCGGCCGACAGGGCCGCGCGCGACACAGCGCTGCACGAGGTCCGAAAAGACGCCAAGCGCCTCCGCCACGCGGGTGAGTCGGTCCTGGAGATCCACGGCAAGCGCGCCGCCAAACTCACCAAAGCGGCCGGACGGCTCCAGACAGTACTCGGCGACCATCAGGACAGCGTCATGGCGACCGACCTCCTGCGCAGACTCGCGGCCACCCCGGACCGGCCCGCCGATGCCGACCTCGGCTTCGAGGGTTTGCTGGAGATGGAAGAACGCATTGCCCGGAAGACGGAGAACAAAGCCCGCAAGGCAGGGAAGAAGCTTCGCCGCTTGCGGCTGCGACCCTGATCCTGGACGCGTCGAGCGTCGGGTTAATGGCCGGACAGGCTGCCGGCCATTGCGGAAACTCTGCCGCGATCCCTGCGGTACATGGCGGAGTGCTCGAGGAAATCCTCCCGTCCGGTGGCCGCAGCGCGGCCGTCCGTCAGCTCTGCCAGTTCGTCCAGCCTGGCCGCGAGGGTTTGGAACACTTGCACGTGTCCGAAGCTGACACCGTACGCGTCAATGAGGGCATCCAGGCGGGACAGCCGCTGCTGCTCTTCGGGAGCCCCGGGGCCGCCGTTTTCCCCCAGCGGCACGAGCCGGTACGCGAGGTAGGCAAAGTCCCAGATTCGTGGTCCCGGCGAGGCCGTGTCGAAGTCGATGAGCGCGGTTAGCCGCCCATCGGCAAACACCATGTTGTACGGCGCGGCGTCGTTGTGGCACACGACTTCTGCGGGTTGGTGAGTGGGCAGTTGCCACGAGAGATCCGCCCGGGCCAGTCCGACGCTGGCGTCGTGAATGCGGCGGAGCAGGGCTCCGGCGTCGCGCAGAACGGAAGGATCCCAAATCCAGTCGGGCAACGGGTATTGTGCTGCATCGCCGTCGATGAAGCTGAGGACCTCGCGGCCATGGTCGTCCATGCCCAGTGCCTGGGGGACCTCAGTGACGCCAGCATGCCGAAGGGCTTCGAGGAGCGAATGGACGGCCGGCGTCCACGGCCCCGCGGTCCGGCGCACCGTTCGGCCGACCCGCGTGACGAGAGTCGAATTACCTCCGGTCAGAACTTCTTCTTCGTCCATCCGCCCAAATCTACCCCCGTCGACCTTTGCCCAGGACCGGGGGAGCGGAAGACCCGTCCGGTCTCCAACGGCCTGGACGGTGGCGTCGACTGCGTCACTTTGTGCCCCTCCGAAGTTGGACCGTGACGTTCCACCGCCAGCGGGCGCATCCGTGTCAGGATCAGTCATGACCGACCGCCTGATGCTCCTCGACACCGCGTCGCTGTACTTTCGCGCGTTCTACGGCGTGCCCGACACGATCCGCCGCGCCGACGGCACCCCGGTGAACGCTGTTCGCGGGCTGCTCGACATGATCGCACGGCTCACCACCGACTACGGTGCGACGCATCTCGTCGCGTGCTGGGACGACGATTGGCGCCCGCAGTGGCGGGTAGACCTCATCCCGAGCTACAAATCGCATCGGGTCGCCGAGGAGGTGGCAGGCGCCCCCGATGTGGAGGTGGTGCCGGACGCGCTCGAGGCGCAGATTCCGATGATCCGCCGCGTGCTCGAGCTCGCCGGCATCGCCGTCGTCGGGGCTGCCGACCACGAGGCCGACGACGTCATCGGCACCTACGCCAGCCACGCCGACCTTCCGGTCGACGTGGTGACGGGCGACCGCGACCTCTTCCAGATTGTCGACGACGCCCGTCAGGTGCGGGTGGTCTACACCGCGCGCGGCATGAGGAACCTCGAAGTCCTGACCGACGCCGACGTCGTCGGCAAGTACCGTGTGCTGCCCATGCAGTATGTCGACTACGCGACCCTGCGCGGCGACACCTCCGACGGGCTGCCAGGCGTCGCCGGCATCGGCGAGAAGACTGCCGCGTCGCTGCTCGGTGAGTACGGCACGCTCGATGCGCTGCTCGCGGCTGCCGCGGATGCAGGGAGCGGGCTGTCCACCGCAGTGCGGTCGAAACTCGCCGCGGCGGCGGAATACCTCACGGTCGCGCCCACCGTCGTGAAGATCGTGAGGGACCTGGAACTGCCGACGCTCGAGGAGGCCGGCGCGCGGCTGCACCCTGTCTCCGGCGGTTCGCGGGCCGAGCTTGAGCGTCTCGCCACAGAATGGAACCTCGGCGGTTCGGTCGGCCGGCTCCTTGAGGCATTCGACCTGCGTCGTTAGGGACGTCCCCGGGGCGTGTGGGCAAATGCCGGGGCGGAGGTGCGATCCGGACCGCACCTCCGCCCGCCGGCGGCCTGTTTTCAGTGTTTCTTGAAGGCGTCCTTGACCTTTTCGCCGGCCTGCTTCAGGTCTGCCTTGACCTGATGGCTTTTGCCCTCGGCCTTCATCTTGTCGTCGCCGGTGGCTTTGCCGGCCGCCTCTTTGCCTTTGCCGTGGAGTTTCTCGGCGGCGTTGTGGATCTTGTCACCCAGGCCCATGATGAACCTCCTTAGTTATGTCGCCCCCGCGACGTGAATGCCATGGAGGCCACACTTAATTGTAGGGACGGAACCGTGGAAAGCGGGGGCCATTTGGTGCGGTCCGGGCCATTCCCGGCTCCGGGACAACAATCCAGGTCAGGCGGTCACGGTTCCAGAATACAAATGCCGCCAGCCGAAGTTATTCGGGCAGGGACCCTTGGCAGCGGTGGCAGTGCGCCGGCCGAAGCGGCGGTGTTAGTCGGCAAGAATGCGGTAGAGCGCGCGGCGGGTGTCATCGATTACCGTCATTGCGGCATTGCGTTGTTCCTCGGTTGCCGAGAAGCGGAATTGGTGGATGACTCCCATGAGTTTTCCGACGCTTTGGTGGAACGCCGGCCCGGATCCCTCCGGGTCGGTGTTCCAGGCGTTCCCCAGCTCCTCGGCGTGATCGGCCACGTAGGCCTTGCCCGCATCGGTGAGGGTGAACTCGGTGCGCCGGCCATCACCTACGGGCGCAATGAGCTCTTCATCAACGAGCTGCTGGAGCGTCGGGTAGACGGACCCCGGGCTCGGACGCCAGGCGCCCGAGGTTTTTTCTGCAATGGTCTTGATCAGCCCGTAGCCGTTGGACGGTGATTCGGCCAAGAGGGAGAGAATCGCCGAACGAACATCGCCCCTGCTGGCCCGCCGCGACCCGCCGGGGCCAAAACCCGGTCCGAAGCCCGGTCCGAAGCCCGGTCCAAACCCGCGGCCCGGGCCGAAACCACCGTGTCCGTGGGGTCCGCGGCGGCTCCTGCCGCGCCCGAAACGTGCCTGGGCGGGTCCGCCGTCCGTGAATTTGTCGTCATGCATGCCTTTCATAGCGGCATCGACCTTCCTCAATCAGTTGTGATCAATGATGGTCGCCGATTGTTCGGCGATAATTAACGATATATCGGTGAGTATCGGCGGTCAAGAGTCGATTTACTCCGGCATCCGCTGACTCGCGGACGCTGCCAGCCGCTGCCGTACAGGTCACGGATACAGCAGGTCATCGAGCAGCCGTTGCACATGCTCCGGCCGCTCGATGTTCGCGAAGTGGCCGCAATGCGGGAGTGTCACCGTCTGGACGCGTGGGATTATCTCGGCCAGTCGGAGCAGGTCAGAGGGTGGTGTGAACACATCGCTGTCCCCGCGGATCGCCAGCACCGGACACAGAATGCCCCGCCACTGGCCAAAATCGTAGTGCGCCGCGGCCCGGGCTGCCGCGGAGAAACAGGCCGGCCGGGCGTCCTCGCCAAGCCCTCGAAGCACCCCCGCGGAGATGGATGCGGGTTCTGCAAAAAACGGGAACAACAGCGGCCGCATCACGGCGGTGGACCCGATTGCACGGACCAGCGCGGGCCCTGCCGGGCCGAGGGCTGCCGCGGCGCGCATGGCCAGCAGCATGCCCAGAAACATCGGGAACCGGAACAGGCTGCGCAGTGGCTTGTCGGCCGCTTCGGACACGCCGAAGGTGGTCGCCGAAATCGCGGTCACGCTGGCGGTCCGCCCGGGCCACGCCGCGGCGATGTGCAATGCCAGGAAGCCTCCCATGGAGTGGCCCACCAGGTTCCACCGCCGGTAGCCGAGCGAGGTCAAAGTACCGGTGACGGCGCGTGCCATCGCTTCGATGCTCAAATTCGCCATCCGGGCGTCCTGCGTGGACTCGCCCCAGCCCGGCAGGTCTATCAGCACCCGGTCATGTGCCGCTGCCGGGTGAAGAAGCTCCCGGAAGGACGTCCAGGAGCCCGCGGCGCCGTGGAGGTAGACATCCGCCGTCCCGGATACGGCGTGCGGGCCCCCGGTGCCTTCCTGGACATGCACCGTGCAGGGGCCCAGCTCCGTGGCAAGGGTGCGCCGCCGCAGCGTGGCAGCCCCCGTACTTGCGGTTTCCTGCTGAACACCCATGGTCACCTTCTGTTCGTGGTCTTTGAAGGTGATTCGGAGCGGCGGGGGTGCAGGACCGGACGCGAGGCTCGAGGCGGTGGAGGCCGGTGCGGATCAGGGCCTCCGAGGCCGCCGTTATCCGCGGCTCGGGGGAGGCGGTGGTCCGGCCGTCGCGGCCGGGCCGAACGTGGGGACCGTTGTCACGGAGCCCACGTTCGGGAGTGCGTGGCGGGTGGCGTGGTCGATTTCGTCGTGGATTGTGGCAAGTTCGCCCACGTCGGTGATCGTGGTCAGGGGGATGGAGACCTCGACGTGAAGCCGGTGGCCGGACCAGCGCAGCCGGGATGTTGCGCCCGCGGGGGCGTGGGCAGTGACAACCGCCGCCAGGCGTTCCGTAAGGTTCGGGTCCACGCCGTCCATCAGCCTGCGCCCGATGTCGCGAATGGTTCCCCAGAGGAGCACGGCGATGGCTGCGGAGATGAGCAGGCCCACGATCGGATCTGCAAGCGGAAATCCGAGCCATATGCCGATGACTCCGGCGACGACGGCCAGCGAGGTGAAGCCGTCGGTGCGGGCATGAATACCATCGGCGACGAGCGCGGCGGACCCGATCCGCCGTCCCACGCGGATCCTGTAGATCGCGACTAGTTCGTTGCCGGCAAAGCCCACGAGCCCGGCGGTGAGCACCCAGCCCAGGTTCTGGACGGGTTGGGGTTCAAAGAAACGCCGGATGGATTCGACGGCGGCCACCACGGCGGAGAGCGCGATCATCGCCACGATGAACAGCCCTGCGAGGTCCTCGGCGCGGCCGAATCCGTAGGTGTACGTCCGGGTCGCGCGGCGGCGTCCGAGCAGAAAGGCGATCCACAGCGGAACGGCGGTCAGGGCATCGGAAAAATTGTGGACCGTGTCCGCCAGCAGTGCCACGGAGCCGCTGATGAGGACGATGACCAGCTGGAACAGCGACGTGGCCCCCAGTCCGAGCAGGGAGACCTTGACGGCGCGAATGCCTTGGGAACTTGTCTCCAGGACGGAGTCGATTGAGTCGGCCGAGTCATGGGAGTGGGGCACGAAGAGCTCCTGCAGCCAGCCCTTGAACCCGGTCGCGTGGACATGGCCGTGCGGGCCGTGGTCGTGGTGATGGGCGTCGTCGTTAGCATGTCCGTGCGGGTGCGGGTGGACATCGTGGCCGGGATGCATTGGCCGGTTCATGCGCCGGCCTCCCTTGTGAGGCTGTGCGGGGCTGTGCTGTGATGCGGGGCCGTGCCGAGGGTGTGTTCGGCCTGGTGGATGGCGTCGGCCACGAGCTGCCAGGCGTGCCCGTCCTGCAGGCGGTAGTAGACCTTAGTGCCTTCCTGGCGGGTGGCGACCATGCGCGCCAGCCGCATCTTGGCCAAATGCTGGGAGACCGCGGCCGCCGATTTCCCGGCCTTTTCGGCCAGTACGTTGACGGGCAGTTCACCGTGGCGCAGGGCCAGGATGAGCCTGACGCGGGTGGCGTCAGCCAGCATGGCAAACACCTCCACGGCCAGCTCGACGTACTGGCTGTCCGCGGTGAGCGTGCAAGCCTTGTTATCTGCATTCATACGCAGATACTTACATATAACCACGCTCCACTCAAGACGGCCGACTCAACGGGATACCGTTAGTGGCCATCAGAACGATTCCGGTGCGTCCGGATTCCGAAGGCTCAGCTGCCTGGCGTGGAAGTCGAAATGAAGCGTGGGGTAGGCGTAGACATCGCTGAGTGTCATCAGCGGCGTGAAGAAGGGGTCCCACCTGTCAGGAAACGGCATTGACCTGGCAAGGGTCTGCGGGTTCTCGTGTTCGAGCCGGCGGGAGAGCGCGGCGATGGTTCTATCCAGTTTCCGGCTCATCCTGCGCCTGTTGTAGACGCGGGCGGCGGCCCGGGAACCCCAGTAGTTCACCACATCAAAAGGACCGGTGCCCGCGTTGAGGACAGCAGCGAATGCCCGGCCCGCCGGGCGGGGGAGCCGGCTGACGACGTGGACCAGCGGAAGCAGGGCGCGGACCACCATGTAGCCGAAGACCATGTGGAAGAGCAGTTCCTCGTTGGTCCAGCGGGTGCCCGTACTTTTGCGGCCGAGGTCATTGGGCGCCGCGTCCTGCAGCAGGGCGTCGAGGTGGCGGCGGGCGCGGCTGTACCCGGCCAGGATTTCGTCCATCGTCGGCTCCACAATGTGCCCTTCGCCGTCTCACGCCTTCAGTCGTGCCCTTATTATGTCCCGTGTCTATCAGCCTCAGGGGCAGCGGGTCTCTTAGCTGGTTCTGGAGGGCCTGAGCTGCCGCACGCCTCCGGCAGCGGCGAGAATGGCGGCCGTGGCGGCTGCCGCGGTCATGGCGTACGCCATGACCGTGTATGTCCCGAGCCAGGCGGCCAGCACGGGTCCCGCCGCCGGGGCGACGGCCGTGACAGCTGTGAGCGGTGCCGCGAACAGTCCCTGCAAAGTGCCAAGATTCTGGGTTCCCCAGCGGTCAGCCATGATGGTGGCCTGCAGCAGTGTCTGGCACCCGCGGACCGCGCCGGCGAGCATACCCGCCGCGATCAGCGCCGGCATCGGGCCGGGCAGTGCCGCGAGCAGGAAGACGGCGCAGGCCGCCGTGCCGGCGATGACCTGCAGCCGGGCGCCGGACGGGATGGCTGCGAACAGCAGCCGGCCGCCGACCTGACCGGCGCCCACAAGACCGAGCCCGAGCGCGGCCGTGGCATAGTCGGCGCCTTTCTCTACGAGCAGCGGAATGATGTTCAGCGTCACGGTGTAGAGCCCGAGGCAGAGCAGGACCATCAGCGCCTGCAGACCCAGGAATTCCGGGCTTCGCCGCACGGCCCGCACCATCACCTGGTGGTCCGGGGCCGGGATTCCGGGGGCAGCCGGGGCCCAGTTCCGGTTCAGGTACCGGGCGTGCAGCGGCACGGAGATGATTCCCATGATCCCGGCGAGGATGAGGAAGGCGCCGCGCCAGCCGAACGCGGATATCAGGGCTGCGGTGAGCGGGGCGAAAATGGTGGATGCGAACCCGGCGACAAGGGTCAGGACGGTCAGAGGCCGTACCCGGGCGCGTCCGTACCAGCGGCTGATCACCGTGAAGGCCGGCTGGTACAGCACCGTGGCCTGCGCGGTCCCGGCGACGAGCCAGGCCGCAAAGAACACTGGCAGATTAGGGGCCAGTCCCACCGCGACCAGGGCCAGCACTCCGAGCAGGGATCCGCCGATCATCAGCGCACGCGGCCCGGTCCTGTCCAGCCTCCTGCCGACGGCGATCCCGGCCGCAGCGGAGACCAGCAGGCCGGCGGAAAAGGCTCCCGTCACTAGCGCCGGGTCCCAGCCGGTGTCCTCGCTGATGGGCCGGACCGCCGCGATCAACGAGTAGTAGAGCACGCCCCACCCGGTCGTCTGGGTGATACACAGCGCGGCCAGGCCGCCGCGCGGTGCACCCTCCGCGACCACTGTCCGGGACAACGCCGGGGCGGGCATGGCCTAGTCCCCGGTCAGCTCCGCATGCAGTTTCCGGACCCGGGCCTTGATGTCGTCCCGGACCAGGCGCATGCGTTCCATGCCTTCGATGCCGCGTTCGGAGGGCTCGTCCGTATCCCAGAACTCGAGCCGCTGGCCCTCGCGGGGCTCGACCTTAGCCTGGTTGCCCAAGACGATGACGACGTCGGCCGTGTCCAGGGCCTCGTCGGTGACGGGCTTGGGGTATTCGCCGGTGATGCCGATGCCGAGTTCATTCAGAGACTCCACGGCCTGGGGGTTCAGCGACTGACCGGGCTTGGTCCCGGCGGAGTGCACCGTGACGCTCCCATCGGCGAGATGGTTCATCAAACCTGCGGCGAGCTGGGACTTTCCGCCATTCTTGCTGCAGACGAACAGGACGCTGGGCGTTTTCGTGGTCTCGGTCATGCGTTTGATTCTTCCTTCTCTGGGCTGGGTTCGTGGAGCAGTGATACTGCCGGTTGATCTTCGCCGGAGCGTCCGTGGGACAGTCCGGTGGGGAAGCCGACGAGCACCGGCTCGGGAGCGGCGCAGCACGAGGACTCTGATGCGACGGCGACGACCGCCGGAACGTCGCAGCTGGTGCCAGCGTCGGCGGAGCAGACACCGGTTTCGGGGAGTTCGAGCTGGACGGTGTCCGCGGCCTCGCGGTCGCCGGCCAGGGCGGCGGCGACGGAGCGGACCTGTTCGTAGCCGGTGGCGAGCAGGAAGGTTGGCGCACGGCCGTAGGACTTCATGCCGACGATGTAGAAGTCCTTGTCCGGGTGGGCCAGGAGCTTGGCGCCGTGCGGTGCAACAGTGCCGCAGGAGTGGAACTCCGGGTCGATGAGCGGGCCGAGCTCCACGGGTGCTTCGACGGCCGGGTCAAGGTTCAGGCGGAGCTCACGCAGGATGTCCAGGTCCGGGCGGAAGCCCGTGCAGGGGACGACGACGTCGGCCTCGAGGGTGCGTCCGTCAACGGATTCCACAGTCACGCCGGAATCCAAGGCTTTGAGGGAAGCAATGCCGAAGCCGGTATGCAGTTCGATGGTCCCGGCCTCGACGAGGCGGCGCAGGCGGGCACCGAGCTGGCCGCGTGCGGGCAGCCCGTCGGCGTCGCCGCCGCCGTAGACTTTCTCGGCGGACGCGCCGCGGACCGCCCAGAGGATCCGGGTGCCCGGTTCGTCCTTGGCCAGGTCCGCGAGACTGATCAGGGTGTTGGCGGCGGAGTGGCCGGCGCCGACGACCAGGACACGGCGTCCGGCGAAAGCGCCACGGTCACGGCCCGTGACGTCAGGGAGCGGCGAGGAGATCCGGTCTGCGGCGGAGTCCTCGCCGATGGCGGGAAGCCCGGAGGTCCCCAGCGGGTTGCGGGTGGACCAGGTACCGGAGGCGTCAATGACCCCGGCCACGGTGTGGTCGCGGGTTTCCCCGTCCTGGTGCTCGACGCGGACGACGAACGGTGTGATCTCGCGGTTACGGGTGTGGGTCTTGTCCATGCCTGTGCGGGTGACGGCGATGGCTCTGGCGCCGGTCTGCAGCCGGGAGCTGATGGCCGGGAGCGCGGCCAGCGGGGCCAGGTACCGATCGATGAGTTCCCCGCCGCAGGGCAGCGCGGTGGGCCGGGGCGCCTCCCAGCCGGCGGCTCCGAGCAGGCGAACGGCGGCGGCATCGATGTTGAACCGCCACGGGGAGAACAGCCGGATGTGGCGCCACTGCTCGATCGCGGCGCCGGCGGAGGGGCCGGCTTCGAAGATCAGCGGTTCGAGTCCGCGTTCGATCAGGTGGGCCGCGGCGGCCAGGCCCACGGGGCCGGCGCCGATCACGGCAACGGGAAGGTTCTTCGCTGAATCCATTGGTGTCCTCTTTCATCCGTTGTGGTGTTGCGGTTGTTTTCGGTTGGCCCTGCCGGCCGGGGTTGGGCCGGCAGGCGCCGGGGTTGGGTTAGCAGCAGTCCTGATCCTCGTCGTCGCAGCATCCGTCGCTGCAGCATCCGGTGTTCATTCAGCTCACCCCCTCTCCGTCCTCTGTCAGACGTGTGGTGCTGCCCCTTACTTGGCGGCAGGGGTCAGGGACTCGATCAGGTCCTCGATGCGGCCCTTGATCTCGTCGCGGATCGGGCGTACGGCTTCCACGCCCTGGCCTGCCGGATCCTCCAGGACCCAGTCTTCGTAGCGCTTGCCGGGGAAGTAGGGGCATTCGTCGCCGCAGCCCATCGTGATCACGACGTCGGATTCCTGCACGGCCTCGGTGGTGAGGATCTTGGGGATTTCGGCGGACATGTCGATGCCGAGTTCGGCCATGGCCTCGACCGCGGCCGGGTTGACCTTGTCGGCGGGCTGGGAGCCGGCGGAACGGACCTCGATCCGCCCCTCACCGAGGGTGGTCAGGAAGGCTGCGGCCATCTGGGAACGGCCGGCGTTGTGGACGCAGACGAACAGGACGGACGGCTTCTTTGCGGTTTCGGTGCTCACGGGGTTTCTCCTGGAATCAATGAGGTGAGTGGGCGATACAGTCTGGAGTCTTGCGCCCGGCTTGAACCTCTCAACCGAACATTGATGATGATCGATATAGAGAGTATCGGGCTATAGATTGATGAATGTCAATATTGGCTGTCGGTGGATTTCTGCGACGGACCTAGACGGCGGTTACGCGGGGTGCAAGGTCATTGATGCGGCGGGTGATGTCGTTGAACGCCATGTCGAAAGCTTCTTTGGTGCCCGGGCGCAGCGGGTCCGGCACGGACCAGTGGATTCCACCCAGTCCGGGCAGTTCCTCGTGGGCCTTGTCGCAGACGGTCACGATGAAGTCGCCCTGGTCTGCCACCTGGATCAGGGTGCGCGGGGGAAGGTCCGCAAGGTCCAGGCCATGACGGCGGGCGACGTCGATAGCGCCTTGGGCGATGCGGTCTGCGGGGCGCGTTCCCGCCGACGTCGAGGGAATTTCACTGACCTGCTGCCAGAGAGCGGCGGCCAGCTGGGACCTGGCGCTGTTCCGTGTGCAGACAAACAGGACGCGGCTCGCCCCGTGTTCGGCCCCCGGCACCAGGCCCTCCAGGGCGCCGGCAGCAAGCCGGATATAGCTGCGGCGCCTGTCGGCTTCGGAGCGGTGCCGGGTTGCCAGCCCGGCATCTTCCAGCGTGCGCAGATGGTGGGACAGCAGATTCGACGGCATCCCCAGCTCGGCCTGCAGCTCCGTCGGGGAGAAGTCCCCGAGGGTCAGCAGATCAACGATGCGCAGCCGCGCAGGATCGCCGAGGGCTGCGTGCTTGGCTACCCGCACCCGAAAGCCTTCTGCTGCCTCAATATTCATTGGTTCAATTTTGACTGACGTAGTTCTTTGGATCAAGCTGTTGCCATGACTTCCAACCAGCCGCCGCTGTGGCGCCGCGCCATCGCCGAACTGCTCGGTACCAGCCTGCTCGTGGCCATCGTCGTCGGCTCCGGGATCGCCGCGCAGCAGCTCTCACCCAGTGACGTTGGCCTGCAGCTGCTGCAGAACAGCACCGCCACAGTGCTGGGGTTGACGGTGCTGATCCTGATGCTCGGGCCTGTGAGCGGCGCGCATTTCAACCCCGTGGTATCCCTCGCCGACTGGATCCTGGGCCGACGCGCCGGTACCGGCTTGACCCTGCCGGAGCTGGGCACCTATGTGGTTGCCCAGGCCGTGGGTGCGGTCAGCGGCAGTATGGTCGCGAACGCCATGTTTGAGGTGGGCACCTCCATCTCGTCCAAGGAGCGCGCAACACCGGGGCATCTCCTGGGTGAAGTAGTCGCCACTGCGGGGCTGGTCCTGCTGATCTTCGCCTTGGCTGCCACCTCCCGCGGCGTCCTTGCCGCGCCGGCGGTGGGCGCCTACATCGGAGCCGCGTACTGGTTCACGTCCTCGACCTCGTTCGCGAATCCGGCAGTGACGGTGGGCCGCATCTTCAGCGACACCTTCGCCGGCATCGCACCGGCCTCAGTTCCCGGCTACGTTCTGGCGCAGCTGATCGGCGCAGAAATAGGAATTGGCCTTCTCCTCATCCTGTTCCCCTCCGCGGCCCGCACCGCGGACGGCGTCGTCCTGGCGCACAGTGCCGAAACGGCCCGCTCCTAGCCTTGGCCGGCCGAACAATGCCGCCCCCACCCAAAGCAGATCTGCGCCGGGGACGCTTCCGACCCGTGCCCCCGCTCCAATACATTGATGTCTATCAATATCAGGGCATAATGGGTACATGAAATTGTTGCCTGTACTCGAGCCGGCCACGGATGAATCCTGCTGCACCCCGGCAGGGCCCCCTGCCCTGGGTGCCGAGGAAGCCCAGCAGAGGGCCCTGGTTTTCAAGGCGCTGGCCGACCCGAACCGGCTCCGGCTGCTCTCCATCGTCAAGGCCGGCGAGTCAGGGGAGGCATGCGTCTGCGACCTCACCGAGCCGCTGGACCTGGGCCAGCCCACGGTCTCCCACCACCTGAAGGTCCTGGTCGAGGCCGGGCTGCTGCACCGTGAAAAGCGCGGCACGTGGGCCTACTACTCCCTGGTGCCCGGGGCGCTCGAGCAGACGGCCGGGCTCCTGGCGACGCTGTGACCGCGCAACAGTCCGCGGTGACGATCCGCTCCATGCGCGAGGACGACTGGCCGGCCGTCCGGGGAATCTACCGCGAAGGAATCGCCACCGGCCACGCCACCTTTGAGGCGGAAGTGCCGGACTGGGAACGCTTCACCAGTTCCCGGCTTCCCGCGCACCGCCTCGTCGCCGAGGCTCCCGAGGGCGGGACCCTTGGCTGGGCGGCTGTCTCCGCGGTGTCGGCGCGGCCCGTTTATGCCGGCGTGGTCGAACACTCCGTCTACGTCGCCGCGGAAGCCCGCGGCAAGGGAGTCGGGGCTGCGCTGCTTCAGGCCTTGGCCGCATCGACCGAACGGTGCGGGATCTGGACGATCCAGGCCAGTGTCTTCCCCGAAAACGAAGCAAGCCTGAAGCTCCACCTCGCGAACGGATTTGCCGTCGTCGGCCGGCGGAACCGCATTGCCCGCATGAGCTACGGCCCCAGCGAGGGGCAATGGCGGGATACGGTGCTGATCGAGCGGCGCTCCCCGGTCGTCTAGGACTCCGCCTCGCCAAACCGCTGGAAGGATGCGCTTTGCTGGGCAAGCCGGCGCATGGCCAGGAGTACCGGTTCCATCAGGAGTGTCCCAAGAACCACGTGCCTCATGGCGGCCTCGGCCGAATCCGTGGGGACACTTTCGACGTCGGCCGCCGCGATGTCCCGCATTGCCGCGGCGTAGCGGTCCAAGAGCGCGGCCGGCGCATCGAACCCGGCATCTGAGAGCCCCTGCAGGGCCTCCACCAGGGCGGCCTGAGCATCGCGGTCGCATGTCTCTGCGCCCCATCCCCAGCGGTCCAGGAGCCGCTGTGCCGGGGAGAGATCGACGTCGTCCGGTGCGGTCCGAGTGACCGCGTGGTGCGCAATTCCGAGCAGGTCGTGGCCTGACTCCGGCGGGTTCTCCAGGCCAAGCAGTACCTGGCGGGTGGCGCTGATGCTGAGCCCGGCGGTTCCAATGAGTGCCCGGATGAGCTTCAGCCGCCGAACATGCGAGTCGTCGTAGCGGGCCTGCGTCGCGGACGTCAGTACGCCCTCATGAAGCAATTTCTCCCGAAGGTAGTACTTGATGGTGGCCACCGGAATCTCAGTAGCGGCGGCCAGCTGTGAGATGCGCAAAGTTTCTCCTTGACTTGGATAGTCGCACTCGCCAATATTGGGGAGTAGCGATATCCAGTTAGGAGAAAAGTATGGCACGCATCAATGCTGGACGTTTCACTCACCGCCATTCCGGTGATTTGGTGGTCTTCCTCATCGGCATGCGCATCAACAGCCCCTGGCGTCCGGATCTCTGGCTGCCGGTGTTCCTTGCGATGCCCCGGATGCTGACCGAACTCTTCCGGGAGCCGGGGTCGGGCCTCCTTGGTTGCCGGTTTGCCCTCGGAGCCGGCGGGCCGGTCATTGTGCAGTACTGGGACTCGGTGGACAAGCTGTATGCCTACGCCAGCGCGCCCCAGTCCGAGCACAGACCCGCCTGGGCTGCCTTCAACCGCCAGGCAAGGAAGGCCCCAAAAGCTGTCGGCATCTGGCATGAGACCTTCCAGGTAAGCAGGGCCGAGAGCATGTATGTCTCTATGCCTACCGAAGGTCTCGCGCAGGCCACAGAGCTTCTGCCCGTGGGGCCCGGAAGCCATCAGGCGAAGGACCGGCTGTCCAACCCGGGCTGAGATGCCCGGTGCCTTTCCAAGGGGAAATTCCGGATCAGGGTTCGGTCGGGGAGTCCGGCAGCGGGAGGCGCGCCGCGAGCCCCGAGAGCAGGATGGTTATCCCCTCATCCAGTTCGGCCATCCCGTCGTAGTCGGCGAGGACCGGGGCGAGGGCGCGGAGTCGGGGGAAGTCTTTCGGCGGCAGGCGGTGCAGGCCCAGCCGGAGAAGGGCCTCGTTTTCCTCGGGGTCGACGACGAATTCCTGCAGTTCGTTGAGGATGTGCCCGTAGAGGTATCCGTAGTAGGCGCGGTAGACGTGCAATGCGTCAACGGGGGCGAATCCGGCGTCGATCAGCAGGGACAGGATCTGCTCCAGCGGACGCAATGTTCCCAGCGGCCGCAGGCCCAGGGGCGTTGACAGGGGGCGGGTCACGAGGAGGGGCACGACGTTGGGGTGCCGGAGCGCCAGGAGCCGCAGGTCGTGGGCAATGCGCCGGAGCTGCGACTGCCAGTCGGGATCATCGGGAATGATGGCCAGTTCATCCAGCACGAGTTCTGAGACGCCGTCCAGCAGGGCTGCGCGGTTGGCGGCGTAGCGGTACAGACTCATGGGGTCCCGGCCGAGCTCCTGCCCGAGCCTGCGCATGGTGAGGGCGTCGAGTCCTTCGGCGTCCACCAGTGCCAGTGCCGTCGACAGGACAATCTCCCGGCTGAGGCGAGCTTTCTTGCCGGGAGCCGCAGGGGGCGCCGGGTGCTCTTCGGGCGACATGGTTTTCCGTTCGGGTCGATACAGAGTGGTTGCATTTCCGGGATGAAAAGCCGGTTGCTTAATGTGTAGTCTACGCCTACAGTCTACATTGTAGAGAAGTTGCATTGGCTGGTTTCCGGAGGATGTGGACCGCCAGCCCAGTAACGCTTTATCCCCGGATCTGCGGTGACGCAGCAGTGCGGGATCTTGCTTCATCGCCCCGTGCATGGCCTTGACGCTCAGCTGCTGTAGCCACACGGCGGCACAAAATGCACCGCGAAGAAACGAGCCACTCATGGCAACTTCCCAATACGACCAATTCCTGCAGGAAGCCACCACCCGGGACCCTGCATCCGACCACGCCCTGGGCCGGGACTGCCTTTACGGGCTCTACACCAGCTGGTGCTTCCTGCGCCAGACCGCGCCCCGCACCGAAGATGCCTTCTGGGCGGCAATGAAAGAAAAGCAGATCCATCCCAAGCGCAACGGCCTCCGCATGAAAGGACCAGCCGCGGCGGACTACATCCTGGCCAGCTACCCCGGCCTGGTCTGACCCGGATGACAATCACGTCCAGCACGTACTTGCCCCGGGATGCCCACCAGCCCCGAGGGCGCCGGCCTTGGTGTGCGACATGTGAGACCGACCGGCACCTGCTCCTGGACTCTGTCGCCACCTTGAATCCGCAGCAGGAAACCCTCGCGGCCGCCATCAGCTGCACCAACTGCGGCAGCTCGCACGTGGTAGCAACGACTGCGGCGTTTCTCGCAATCATCCCGGCGCGGAACGGGAACAGCGGCGGCGCCATGCACCGGGAGGACGCCTACCGCCACTGCCAGGAGCCGATGTCCGCAGTGGACCCCGAGCGGCGAAGTGCCCACCGGGCGGTTTCCACACACGCCGGGAGCCCGGATGTTCTGGGCGACTATCTTCGGACGCGCGTTCTCCGGTGCCGGTGCGGGTTCCAGATGGAAATACCCCGCCCGTGACAGGCAGCACCCTCCGGGGCCTGTATCCAACAAAGTATTAGGGGCACACCGTTTCCAACCACAGCACTGCCACCACCGGAGCCTCCGCGGCCCACAATCAACGACCCGCGCTGATGGACATGGATCTGTCCCCGCAGGGACTCGCGGATGCCCCGGCGAACGAAGTCGACCCGGACAGCCTCGTCTACACCGGCAACAGCTAAGGGGCTGCACCCATGGGCCCCTCCGGCCAGTACCCCGCGCCGGACCCGCATCGACGCACTTTCACCGGCCGCAGCCAGTATCGCTGAGGCCCACGTAGGAGAAAAACATGAAGATCCCTGACGCGCGCGGACCCATAAGCGGCGCCCTGTTCCGGCTTCTGGCCGACGGGACCGGAGCTGATTCCGCAGCCCAGGGCACGCTGCTCGATCTCACCGAGGGGCAGCTGGCACTCGCCGATGACYTCATCGACGACGGCGATGTGCAATTGACCCTGTTCTGCCTCTACGAGCTGCATTACGGCGGCCTGGACGGGGTGGACGACCGCTGGGAATGGAACCCCGGGCTGGTCACACTCCGGCAGCTGCTGGAGGAACCCTTCGAGCTGGCGCTGCGGTCTGCGGCCCGCTCGTCCGCCGGATCAGTCCAGCCTGCTCCTGCCGCCGGCCTGGACAGCGACGCGGTGGCGGACATTCTGTTCGGGCTCGCGGGCCAGGACGGTGGACCGGACATGTCCCGCCATGTGGCGAAGAAGGCCACCCTCGGGCAGCTCCGTGAATTCCTGGTCCACAAATCGATCTATCAGCTCAAGGAAGCCGATCCGCACACCTGGGCGATCCCGAGGCTGACCGGGCGGGCCAAGGCTGCACTGGTGGAGATCCAGGCTGACGAGTACGGCGGAGGCCGCCCGGACCGCATGCACAGCGCACTTTTCGCCCGGACCATGCGAGGGCTGGGGCTGGACGATGTCTACGGCGCTTATGTGGACGCCGTCCCGGCCATCTCCCTCGCCGCGGTCAACATGATGTCCCTTTTCGGGCTGAACCGCAGACTGCGGGGAGCCATCGCAGGGCATCTGGCGATTTATGAGATGACCTCCTCCCGGCCGAACCAGCAGTACGGCAACGGTTTCCGGCGTCTCGGACTCGGGGCCGATGTGACCGCGTACTTCGACGAGCATGTCGAAGCCGACGCCGTCCACGAACAAATCGCGGGCCGGGATCTCGCCGGAGGGCTCGTGGAGGCAGAACCGGACCTTTTTCCGGACGTCCTGTTCGGCGCGACGGCGGCGCTTGCCATCGACGCCCGGCTCACCGCGCACATCATCGGGGCGTGGCAGAACGGCACGTCGTCGCTGAAGCCGCCCGTCCCCGCCGGGGTCTGACCCGGGCACGAACCCAGCCAGGGAGCATCTATGAACCAGAGCCCGCAAGAATCGTCCAACGACGCCGCCATTGTTATGTGTCCCGACGGACCGATCCTGGTCCGCGGTGAGTTTGAGATCGTCACCCCGTCCGGGGGAGCAGTGCCGCGGACGCGCAAAACAGTGGCCCTGTGCCGCTGCGGCGCGTCCGCGATCAAACCCTACTGCGACGGCACCCACAAATTGATCGGGTTCCGGACCGAATTCCCCGCCACCCCGGGGACGAAAGAAGCGACGTGAGGCACCCGGGAATGGTTGGGGATCTGTGGCACCTATCGCCGGATTCGTGGCCCCCGGTGACCGGAGTACCAACGCTTTAGGCAGCCCGGTGCCTTACTCAAGGCGCCGGCGTCGGACTCAGCAGTGCTGGGCTGGGTGATGGACGGCCGCGGGGCAACGAACGGGTAAACGGCGGGCGACGTGAAAAAGAAAGCATATTTTTTAGGAAATATTTGACTGAATCTTAGAGTCGTGGCACGCGCGCGGAGAGATTGTGCAAGCGCTTACATCGACCGGGGTGTGAGCCGTTTTGGTGTCTGAAATGTGGTTTTGAATCCTCGCCGGCACTGTCTACGGTGATGAACGTCCAGGAGGTCAGCACCCTCCCGGGCCACTGACGGGGCCCTACCGAGGTCCCGTCCCCTCGACACGATGGCGTCCTCGATGACGCCTGTGGTGTCATCGGGGCTGCCGGAGTTTCGGGGAATGAGGGCATATGCCCGTCTTCCACGAATGGTCTCAACTCCGCGAGAAGAGCAAAAATGCACGAGCACCCCAATACACACCGGAAGCTGCGGTGGCGTTCTGTCGCCGCGGCACTGGCGGCGGCCGTGGCGGCCTCCGTCTTCCTTGCCGTTCCGTCAGCCCAGGCAAACACGCCCTCGGATCCGCCGAGCGGCGGCCAGATGCCGGCTCCGACCCCCGGCTTCCCCCTGCCCACGAAGCACACCCAGCAGGCGTTAGATCCGGCCGCGGCCTTCACCTCCAAGTGGACGCGTGCCGATGCCAAGCAGATTATGGCCCAAAGCAGCACAAGCGTAACCCCGGGCCAGAACTCCATGAGCCCGAACGTCACCATGCCGGAAATCCCCCAGGACTTCCCGGCCATGAACGACGACGTCTGGGTTTGGGACACTTGGTCCCTGACCGATGAGAACGCAAACCAGATCAGCTACAAGGGCTGGGACGTGATCTTCTCACTCGTTGCCGACCGCCACGCCGGCTACGGCTTCGACCAGCGGCACTGGAACGCCCGGATCGGCTATTTCTTCCGCAAGACCAACGCCGATCCGGCCAAGGACAAGTGGAACTACGGCGGACACCTGTTCCTGGACAACACCTCCGTCGGCAACACCGAATGGTCCGGTTCGACCCGCCTCATGCAGGGGAACCACGTCAACGTCTTCTACACCGCAACGACGTTCTACGACGTTGCCGAGCGCAACGCCGGCGGCGGCGGAATCGCCCCGGATGCCGTGATTGCCAAGGCGCTGGGCAACATCCACGCTGACAAGAACGGCGTGAGCTTCGACGGCTTCGAGCACACCAAACTCCTTGAGCCGGACGGCGTCATGTACCAGAACAAGGCCCAGAACCCAGGGTTCGCCTTCCGGGACCCCTACACGTTCGCAGACCCGGCGCACCCGGGCAAGACCTTCATGGTCTTCGAAGGCAACACCGGTGGCCAGCGGGGCGATTACAAGTGCACGGACCAGGACCTGGGCTACCAGCCCGGGGACCCCCGCGCCGAATCCGCGAACACCGTCAACGCCACCACCGGTGCATGGTTCCAGACCGCCAACGTGGGCCTGGCCGTGGCGGACAACAAAGACCTGACCAAGTGGCACTTCCTGCCGCCGGTCCTGTCCGCCAACTGCGTCAACGACCAGACCGAGCGTCCGCAGATCTTCATCCAGAACGAGGGCGGCAAGAACAAGTACTACCTGTTCACCATCAGCCACCAGTTCACCTATGCGGATGGAATGCGCGGCCCCGACGGCGTGTACGGCTTTGTTGGCGACGGCGTCCGTTCCGACTACCAGCCCATGAACAACAGCGGCCTGACGCTGGCATCCCCCACGGACCTGAACATGCCGGCCAATGCCCCCGAAGGACCGGACCCCCGCCAGAACGGCCGCCAGTTCCAGGCCTACTCGCACTACGTTCAGCCGGGCGGGCTGGTGCAGTCCTTTATCGACAACGTGAACGGTGTACGCGGCGGTTCCCTCTCGCCCACCGTGAAGATCAACTTCCGCAACGGAGTTTCGGCCGTTGACCGCACTTTCGGCCAGAACGGTCTGGGCCCGTTCGGGTACCTGCCCACGAACCTCAACGTCGGCGGTGCCGGCCTCTACAAGTAGTGCAGTAGGCAGTCATGAGGCGGAAGCGCCCGGAATCCCGGGTGCTTCCGTCCCACTGCAGGCCCCAGGCCGACGGGCCATAGATGGGCGGGATGGCTTCCACCAAGATCAGGAATGTTGAATCATGAAAAACCATTGGACGATCTGGATAGTGGCCGCCGCGGCCGCGGCCGTTCTGATCGCAGTGGCGCTGGTCCCATCGCCGGGATCCCGCCCGGGTTCCCAGAGCCACGCCGGGCAGGCGCAGTCAGCCTTCGACCGGCCCGAGGGGGCATCCGAGTTCCGGCCGAGCTATCACATAACGCCCGGGAAGAACTGGATGAATGATCCGCAGCGTCCCATCCTGCTCGACGGCGTGTGGCACTACTACTACCTCTACAACGCCGGGTACCCGAAGGAGAACGGCACCGAGTGGTACCACCTAACCAGCACGGACCTGGTGCACTGGAAGGAGGAGGGAGTGGCGATCACCAAGTACAAAAACGGGCTGGGCGACATCGAGACCGGAAGCGCCGTGGTGGACCACGACAATTCGGCCGGCTTCGGCAAGGGAGCCGTCATCGCGGTCATGACGCAGCAGGACCAGGGCATCCAGCGCCAATCCTTGTTCTACTCCACCGACCACGGATACTCATTCACCGCCTATGCGGAGAATCCGGTCATGGAAAATCCTGGCGAACCGGACTGGCGGGACCCTAAGATCATCCGCGATGAAGCCCACGGCCAATGGGTGATGGCCCTGGCCGAAGGCAGCAAAATCGGCATGTATACCTCGCCGGACCTGAAGAATTGGCACTACGCCTCGGGCATCGAACGCAAAGGTCTGGGCGTCCTGGAATGCCCGGACCTCTTCCAGCTGGATCTCGACGGTGATCCAGCCAAACGGACCTGGGTCCTTGCCGCCAGCGCCAACGGGAGCGAAGAGGGCTTCACCACGGGCGTCGCCTACTGGACTGGCGAATGGGACGGAACCCGATTCACCCCGTCTGACGGGCCGCACCAGTGGCTCGACGCCGGCTCCGACTTCTACGCCGCCGTGACGTGGGATGATCCCAGGCTCACCGAAAGCCAGCGGATGTCCTCGCGGCACGCCATCGGGTGGATGAACAACTGGCAATACGCCCGGCAGTTGCCCACTCAGGACTGGCACGGCGGAGCCGACTCCATAGTGAGGGACATACGACTGGAGACAATCGCCGGAAAGCCAACGCTGGTGTCGAGCCCCACGACCGCCATGAAGGCCCTTGAAGGCCCGGCGGCAACCACCGGGGAACGTCGACTGACACCGGATGGCGCAGGACAACTGCCGGTCCCGGAAGGCGGGGCGTACCGGCTCGATGTGACTCTTGAGCGGACAGCGCAGGACGACGGTTCCGTTGCCAGGATCGAACTCGAAAGCGACGGGGGCACGTTCGCCACCGTCGGATACGACTTCGCCACCGAGTCAGCATTCATCTCCCGGGAGTCCGACGCTGCCGCCACCGGCAAGGCCGAACTCAGTCCGGACTACCGGGCATCGCGGCGGGCAGTCAGCCCAGCGCGAGACGGGAAAGTGGAGCTGTCGATTTTCGTCGACTACAGCTCGGTGGAGGTTTTCATCAACGGCGGAGAAAAGACCATGACGTCACTGGTCTTCCCCACCGCGGGGACGCCGAACATCAAGGCCGTCACGGCGGGGGGCACGCTGACGCTGAAGTCCTTCAGCTCCAGGCAGCTGGCCGCCACACACTGACCAGCACCCGTTTGGAGGATCACAGAGATCCACGTCGATGAGATGAAATTCCGCTCTATCGCTACCGGCAAGAGGCCTGGGCCAGGTTCCATGGGAACGAGGGTACGAGTTTTTAGTTTTGTCATGTTGACGGACGGTTCATTCGAACCTGGAACACGTAGGGTTGTCAGCATCGGCGGTCAATATCCAGTCAGCCCGATGGCATCGCACGTATTCCCCTGTCAGCAAAAGCCCGACAGGTTTTTCGTTGAACCGATGCCTGAGAGGCAGCAGTGACTAACATGCACATCAAGGAACAATGGAACCGGCTCGATCCGACCACCCAGCAGTGGCTGATGGACAACCCTGGATGCATGGTGCTGCCCCGCACCCTGACGGCAATTTTCAACAAGGAAACGGGCGAAAACGCCGACATCGACACCCATGGCGAAGCCGTGCTTAGCGACGAGGACAGGGAGTTCATCCAGGGCAAGGCACGCGAAGCCGCCGGCGGCCTTTCGGATGACCGCTTTCTTTGATTCCGCCCAACCCTAACCCCGTCTCCGGGGGGTCCTGCGTGGGCGAGCTGTCCTTGGCGCCCAATCGGCCGCGACGGGAAAGAGAACCCTCTATTGGAGATAATCGGGCGCCGCTTCCAGACCGAAGTACTTCTCAAGGGTGGCAATCCCGGTGCTTTGCATATCCTCGGCGATAACCTTTCCCACATAGCGCAGATGCCATGGCTCGTAGGTGTAGCCGGTAGTGGCCTCGGCCCCGGCCGGATATCGGATGATGAATCCGTACTCCCAGCCGTGCTCGGCCGCCCACCGCCCTGCCGGGGTATTGGCGAAGCAGGCTTGCAGGGCGCAGGTTCCGCTGGCATTGCCGATGTCCATCGCCAGGCCGGTCTGGTGTTCGCTGTAGCCGGGCCGGGCAGCAAGGGTGTCCGCCGTCGCCTGTCCGTACTGGCGCACGTAGCTGTCATAGAGGCTGGCCTGCTCGCTGAACGAACGGTAGCCGCTGATCGGCATGACGTTCACGCCGGCCGCCTTGGCGGCTTTGGCAAACTGCTTGTAGGCGTCCGCGGCCGGCGCCCGCAACCGTTCCGCTTGGACCCTGACCAGCTGCCCCGGTACATAAGCGGCCGGGTTCAGCTGCCGGTGCTTGTTGACCACCACCTGCAGGCTGGAGGCAGAATCAAAGTCGTAGCCCGCCGCGGCCACTGCCGTCACGGACGGTGCGATCATGCCGAGCGAAAGCACCAGCCCTGCCACAGCACCCGTCATCCTGCTGATTCCTCTAAGCACGGTGGCCTCCTAGAAGTGTCCGGAACAGATTCGGGAACTCTACCGGCCTGCAGGGTCCGTGGTCGAGAGGGATCCGGAACAACTACGCGCCCACGGCGGTCCGCACGGGACCGTCAGCACTTGACCTCGGTCCTGAGGTCCCGGATCGCGGCCTCGACGTTGGAGGCTTCGTCCCGGAGGGAATCAGCTGCTTGAGTCAACGTGGCGTTGTCAGGCACCGCGGCGACGGCGGCATTGAACTTGGCTTCGGCGGCCATCACCGCCTCCGCCCGTTGCTGGGCGAGGTTCTCGCTTGCCTTGGCCAGCTCTTCGTAGGTCTTGGAGACTTGGTCTTGGGCCGCGCGCACCTGCTCGATTGTGGCGTCCGGCTTGAGCATGGCCTTGAAATTCGCCAGGGCCGCGGCATGGGCATCGGCAGCAGCGCAGATTTCCGACACGCTCGCAGGCGGGCTCGAGATGGCCGCGGTGGGGCTTGGGGTGGCAGCCGGCGGACTCGCGGGGCTGCATCCGGTGAGCAGTACGAAGGCGGTCGCAAGCGCGATGGATCCCACGGTGATTGCGTGCGGTCTTGACATTTGAGGGCTCCTCTCCCAGCTGGGATCGCCCCCGAGCAGTGGGGCATCGAAGGGCATATCCATCGTCTGCCCGGACGCGGGTGCGGACCTCATCCGCCGGGGGTGAAATGGGCGGTAGTGCCCTGCCGACCCGCACGGGCCCAAAGGCCCTTTTGGGACCGGCGGAACGCGGGTATTAATGGTTGTGCCACGGCGGGACGGGTCCTCCGCGACTGGTGTTGAAGCCGGGGCGGGCGGTCCAGGGCGGATGTTGAATGCCTCCCTGGGCCGCCGCGGCGCTGAAGCGGATTTCCCGCTGTCACGGGAACAGCTCAGCGGAACAGCTGCCGGAACAGCTGAGGAACAGTTCATCGAAACAGGTCGCCGGGACAGCCCGGAACCATACCAATGCGACAGAGGCCCTGGCTCTGACAAATGGGAGGCGCGGCGGTGTCCGCCCGGACGTATGCTGTTTTCATCGGTTCAGCAGTGAGCTGCGTGCTTTGATCTCGAGCGTGGAACATGACCCAAGGAATTGCAAGAGACGGCCGGCAGGATCGTTATGCCTCCTTCTGGGAGCTGCACTTCAACGACCCGGATGTCGGTGCCTTCCTCAGCGAAGCCGTGAGTGAGTTTGTCGACGACATCGGTGGTCCCGGCCGTGGGATCAGCTGGGCAGTGACACTGGTCGGGTCCGCGGAGGCACTCACGCTGACCGCGGGCAGCGCACCGGCACGGGCCGCCGACGAGGCGCAGCGTTCCTTCGACGACGGGCCCGCCCGCACGGCGGTCCGAACCGGCGAATATGTGTTCGTGGGCGACACTTCCCTGGAGCGGCGCTGGCCCGGATACGCCAGCGCCGCCGCAGCCTTCGGGGTCCGGTCCCTCGTATCCGTTCCACTGGCACCACAAGCGGTCTTCCATGCCGCCGTGAACCTGTACGCCGCGTGGCCGCACGTCTTCACCAGCGCAGACATCATCGCAGCGGCTCGGCTGGCCCGCTACATCTCCCGTGCACTGCGATTGGTCCAGGAGTTGGCGCTGAGGTCCGGCGGCGGCGCAGACCTCTCCTCGGCGCAGCTCTCCCGGGCACTGGCCGGGCTGGCGCTGCGGACGCTGGTGCGGGAGTACGGGTTCAGCGAAGAAGGCGCCCTTGACTACCTGCGCAGCGTCGCAGGCGGAGCCGCGCGGGAATCATCCGGCGGCACGGTCCACGTCCTGGTGCCCGATTCCGTTCCGGGCCAGAACGTGCCCCAGCCCAGTCCCTATGCCGCGGCGCCACACGGCGGAGACACGCCCCCCGTCCGTCGGCGGCGGCGCAGGACGGGGACTCCGGCGTAGGCGGACACCGGCATGCGCCGGGACGGCAATCCGGGCTCAGCCTGGGCAGCGGTCACGCCGCGCTGGCGTCTTCTGTTCCGTGGGCATGGCCTGGCCGGAGGACCTTCAGCGCGCCGGACCACGCGATCACCTGGTCAAACAGGATCTGCAGGCTCTTTTCCGCGGCCGCCGTCGGGATGAAAGTGCGGTAATTCGCGAATTCCGTGGCCAGGGGCAGCGCCACCTGGGCCCGGACGTCGGCCATCTGCAGCTCCGCGGACACTCCGCGGAAGTGTTCGACGGCGCGGATGCCGCCGCTGCTGCCGTAGCTGACAAACCCGGCCGCCTTGTTGTTCCACTCCTTGTAGAGGTAGTCCACAGCGTTTTTCAGTGCGCCGGGAATCGAGTGGTTGTACTCGCCCGTGACGAAGATGTAGCCGTCGAATCCGTCGACAGCTTCGGACCAGGCCTTGGTGTAGGGCTGGCTGTACCGGCCGAAGGAGGGTGGCAGCGGCTCGTCCAGCAGCGGAAGATTAAAATCGGCGACGTCGAGGACGTCAAAGGTGGCATCGCCGCGTTCTGATGCCCGGGCACTTACCCAGTCGGCGACGGCCTTTCCGAGGCGACCGGGCCGGGTGCTCCCGAGCACGATAGCGATGCGGATCATGGCGGGCTCCTTTCCGGAAGTAATGTTTGCCCACACTCAGAACAACAAAACGAGGGGCTCGAAACTTCCGCGCCGCCGTGGGCCCCGCGGGTTCAGGGGCTAACGCTCGGCACGTCGATGGTCCGGCAGGATCCGTCCGCCGCGCAGCACGGCCACGAGGTCGAAACCCGGGTCGACGGCGATGATATCCGCGCGCATTCCCGCCCGGAGGGCGCCGATCTCGGCCTCCAGGCCCAGGACACGGGCCGGGACCAGGGTGGCCGCCGCTACGGCGTCGGCCGGACTCACTCCCGCCGCGATGGTGGCGCGGACAACCTCCAACAGGGTCGCCGTTCCCCCGGCAAGGGCGCCGTTGCTCCGCAGGGTGGCCACGCCGTCGTGCACCACCACATCCGCGGGGCCGAGTTCGTAGTCGCCGTCGGGCAGCCCGGTCGCCGCCATGGAGTCCGTCACCAGCGCGATGCCCCCGGCTCCGACCAGGTCAAAGACCATCCGGACCGTCTCCGGGTCGAGGTGGACGCCGTCGCCGACGAGCTCGACGACGACCGTGCCGGCGGCCGCCAGCCGCAGGCACGCGGCCGCCGGTCCGGGACTCCTGTGGTGCAGGGGAGGCATGCCGTTGAACAGATGGGTCACCGTGGGCCGGGCGCGCGGCCCGAAGGCCCCGGAAGCCGCGCCCCCGCGGATGAGGTCCGCGGCCTCCGCCAGTGAGGCCGCGGCCACGGGGGCAGCGGCATCGGTATGGCCCAGCGAGGGGATCACCCCGTGGTCAGTGAGGATCCGGAGGAGCTCACCCGCGCCGGGCAGTTCGGGGGCGTACGTCATGGTCCGCAGGGCTCCGCCGGCCGCCGCCACCAGCCGCCGGAGCAGCGCAGGGTCGGGGGCGCGGAGCCAGTGCGGGTCCTGCGCGCCGGAGCGGGCGGCGGAGAGGAAGGGTCCCTCGCAGTGCACGCCGGCGATCAGTCCCTCGGCCGCCAGGACCTTGAGTACGCCGAGCGACCCCACCAGCTCATCTTCCGGGGCCGTGACGAGGCTGGCCAGGAGGCTGGTGGTCCCGTTGCGGTGCAGGAAGTCCACGGCGGCCCGGCAGGCCCGGTCGTTGCCGGCCGGGAATCCGCCGCCCGCGGCGCCGTGGCAATGGAGGTCGACAAGCCCGGGAAGCAGGGAGCTGCCGGGCGGCAGCGGGAGCTCCTCCGCACCCGGGAAATGTGCGGCGTCAAAGCCGTCGCCGGGTCCCGCGTAGGCGATCAGGCCGCCGTTCACCGCCACCACGCAGCCCGGTGTGCAGTCGCCGTCCGTGATGAGGGCACCCCGCAGGATGTAGGCAGGGGCGGCGGCTTCGCGGTCCTCGAGGGGCAGGATCATGCTGCCAAACCTAGCGCAGCACGACCGTCCTGTTGCCCTGGAGGATGACGCGTCCCTCGCAGTGCCAGCGGACGGCGTTGGAGAGCGCCTTGCACTCGGTGTCGCGTCCGGCGGCCACGAGGTCCTCGGGCCCGAAGGTGTGGTCTACTTCCACCACCTGCTGGGCGATGATCGGCCCCTCGTCCAGTTCGGCGTTGACATAGTGGGCTGTGGCGCCGACCGTCTTCACGCCCCGGGCGTGCGCCTGGTGGTAGGGCTTCGCGCCCTTGAAGCTGGGCAGGAAGGAGTGGTGGATGTTGATGGCGCGGCCATCCAGCTGGCGGGTGAGGTTGTCGCTGAGGACCTGCATGTAGCGGGCCAGGACCACCAGTTCAACGTCCATCCGGTCGATCAGTTCCAGGAGCCGCTGCTCGGCCGCGGGCTTGGTGTCCGGGGTGATGGGCACATGGAAGAACGGGATTCCGTGCCATTCGACGGTCCGCCGGTGATCGGGATGGTTCGAGACGACGCCGACGATCTCGATGGGCAGTTCACCGGTGCGGGCCCGGTACAGCAGATCGTTGAGGCAGTGCTCGAACTTCGAGACCATGATCAGGACCCGCCGTTTGCTGCCGTGCCGCCGCAGGTCCCAGCGCATGCCGAATTTGTCGGCGACCGGAACGAAGGCTTCCCGAAGCGTGTCCAGGGTTGTTTGGTCCCCGGTCGAGGCGAAGTGGAGCCGCATGAAGAAATGGCCGTCCAGTTGTGAGTCGAACTGTTTGCTTTCCAGGATGTCGCAGCCCTGGTCCAGCAGGAAGCCGGAAACGGCGTGGACGATCCCGCGCGTTTCCGGGCAGTCCAGGGTCAGGATGTGCTCCACGGTTTCGGTGCTCTGGTTCTCGGCCATGGTCAGCACTCCACGACATTCACGGCGAGGCCTCCGCGGGAGGTTTCCTTGTACTTGGTTTTCATGTCTGCTCCTGTTTCGCGCATGGTCTTAATGGCCTTGTCCAGCGAGACTTTATGACTGCCGTCCCCGTGCAGGCACAGGCGGGCGGCGTTGATGGCTTTGACGCTGGCAATGGCGTTGCGTTCGATGCAGGGGATCTGCACCAGCCCGCCGACGGGGTCGCAGGTCAGACCGAGGTTGTGTTCGATCCCGACTTCGGCAGCGTTTTCCACCTGTTCCGGGGTGCCGCCCAGCACTTCGCAGAGCCCCGCCGCCGCCATGGAGCACGCCGATCCGACTTCACCCTGGCAGCCGACCTCTGCCCCGGAGATGGAGGCATTGATCTTGAACAGTATCCCGACGGCGGCCGCGGCCAGCAGGAAGCGCACCACGCCGTCGTCGTTGGCGCCGGGGACGAACTTGACGTAATAGTGCAGCACGGCCGGCACAATGCCCGCGGCACCGTTGGTGGGCGCCGTGACGATCCGGCCCCCCGCGGCGTTTTCCTCGTTGACGGCCAGCGCGAAGAGGTTTACCCATTCCATGGCGAGCAGCGGGTCGGCAGGGACCTGGACCGGCGATGGGTTCCGGGCGTCCGCCTCGGCGCTGACGGCGGATGCTGCCAGCGTCCGAAACAACGACGGGGCGCGCCGTTTGACGTTCAGCCCACCGGGCAGGATTCCCTCGGCAGCGCAGCCGTTTTCCACGCACTGGCGCATGACCGCCCACAGGGCCAAGAGCTTCTCCCGGAGGTCGGCTTCGGTGCGCCAGACGAGTTCGTTGGCCAGCATGACGTCGGAGACGGACTTATTCTCTCGATGGCATATTTCGAGGAGTCCGTCAGCTGTTGTGAACGGGTAGGGCAGCGCCGTGTCGTCGGCCACCACGTGGTCGGCGCCTTGTGCATTGCCATCGACGACAAAGCCGCCCCCAATCGAATAGAAGCTCCGTTCGCTGAGGACGTCGCCGGCGCGGTCAAGGGCCCGGAAGGTCATGCCGTTCGGATGGGCGGGCAGCGACTTGCGGCGGTGCAGGACCACGTCCTCATCCCAGTTGAAATCCACCCGGTGATGGCCGGCGAGCTGCAGTTCCGCATCCAGGGCAGCGGCTGCCACCTGGTCATCCGCCGTAGCGGTGTCCACTGTCTCGGGGTCCTGGCCCTGGAGGCCCAGGACGACAGCCTTGTCCGAACCGTGGCCCCGGCCGGTGGCGCCGAGGGAACCGAACAGCTCGGCCTGCACCCTCGCCGTGGAACTCAGTTGCCCGTCGCTCTTGAGCCCGTCGGCGAACCGCTTGGCCGCCCGCATCGGGCCGACCGTGTGGGAGGAGGACGGCCCGATGCCAACAGAAAACAGGTCGAGGACGCTGAGCGCCATCAGGGGACCTCGGTGGAGGCATATTCGCGCATGGCGTCGAGGAGCCAGCGGCCGAGGAACTCCGCGAAGGATGCCCGCGGGAAGATCCGGTAGGTCTCGTCCCCGGTCTTCCACAGAACGACGGGGATGCCGCCGATTTCCGTGGACAGGGCCGTTCCGGGCTGGAAGACGCGGGGGTGCAGGTCCAGGGCGCAGCCCTTCTCCAGCACGGCACTGGCCCGGGGTCCGGAGAGCTCGAGCGTGGTGCGGTTGGCGGAGAGATCGACCACCTGGCCCTGGCCGTCACCCAGTGCTGCGATGAGCGTCCGGGGGAGCTCACCGCCCAGGCTTTCGTGGGATTCGGCGGGGGCCACGAGCAGGAATTCTGCCGGGCCCAGCCACAGCACTGCGGTGTCGCCGCTGCCGCGGACTTCCCCGGAAGCGGAGGGCAGGCCACCTGTGAGGGCGCCCAGCCGCTGCCCTGCGTCGCCGGCAGGATCGACCCGGAGCCCTGCCATGGTCAGGAACGGCACCTCGCGCAGCTCCACGGTGCCCGCAACGGATCCCGCTTCAAAAGCCGTTCTCAGGAGCGACGCCGGACTCTTCCTGAGGGTCTGGATCTTCTTGGAATTTTCGAGTGCTGCAGTGTCAGCCATCTTTGCGGGCCCCTTCAGAGTCAAATAGTACGGTTTCTGCGACGATTACGTCCACGAGTTGGTCGCCGGCGGCGGCCACCAGGGTCTCGCCAATGCGGTTGCGGCCGTTCTTGATCAGGGCCAGGGCAAACGACCTGCCCAGCGCCGCACTGTGGTAGCTCGAGGTCACGAATCCCTGCATGGGCACGGGGCCGTAGGCGGGGTTGACGGTGATGCCCTGTTCCACCAGTTGGGTGCCTTCGGGGAGCCGGATGGTGCCGTCCACGGGGAGGACGCTGACCAGGTGTTTCCGGTCGGTGCGGCCGGCGTCCTTGCGGGTGTAGGAGCGTTTGCCGATGAAGTCCTTGACCTTGGACACGACCCATTCCATGCCGGCGTCCTGCGGTGTCACGGTCCCGTCAGTGTCCTGGCCGACGATCGGGTACCCCTTCTCCGCGCGCAGCACGTGCATGGTCTCGGTGCCGTACGGGGTGATGTTGAACTCCGCGCCGGCCGCCGCCACGGCTTCCCAGGTGCTCAGCCCGTACCAGGACGGGATGTTGATTTCGTAGGCCAGTTCGCCGGAGAACGAGATCCGGCAGACCCGGGCCTGGACACCGGAGGCCAGGGTGGTCTCCCGGAATGTCATGAACGGGAAGGCCTCGGCGTCCAGGCCGCCGTCGGCTGCCAGTTCCGGAGCCACTTTGGCGAGAACGGCGCGGGATTTCGGACCGACGACGGCGATCGTGGACCACTGCTCCGTGACGGAGGTGCAGTGCACATCCAGTTCCGGCCATTCGGTCTGCAGCCATTCCTCCAGCCAGTCCAGCACCTTGGCCGCGCCGCCGGTGGTGGTGGTCATGAAGAAGCGGTCCTCGTCCAGGCGCAGGGTGACGCCATCGTCGAAGATCATCCCGTCCGGGGTGCACATGACGCCGTAGCGGGCCGAACCCGGAGCCAGCTTCTTGAACGCGTTGGTGTAGATGCGGTTCAGGAACTCGCCGGCGTCCTTGCCGCGGATCTCGATCTTGCCCAGGGTGGTGGCGTCCATGAACCCCACGGATTCCCGGACGGCGGCGCATTCACGGAGCACCGCGGCGTCCATGTCCTCGCCGTCCTGCGGGTAGTACCACGGCCGCTTCCACTGCCCGACGTCTTCGAAGAGGGCTCCCTGGGCGACATGCCAGGGGTGGATGGAAGTGAGGCGGGCGGGGTCGAAGAGTTCGCCACGCTGGCGTCCGGCCAGGGCGGCAAACGCCACGGGGGTGAAGGGAGCACGGTAGGTGGTGGTGCCAATGTCGCCGATCCCACGGGACGCTTCGCCGGCTGTCCGGAGCGCGGCGGCGATGACGCCGATCGCGTTCACCCCGGAGGTCTTGCCCTGGTCGTTCGCGGTGCTGATCGAGGTGTAGCGCTTGATGTGCTCCACGGACCGCATGCCGGCACCGGTGGAGCGGAGGACATCGGCCACGGACTGGTCGCGCTGGAAATCCACGAAGTGGTGGTGCCAGTCATCCGGGCCGCCGTCCTGCCCGGGTACCAGCCAGAGCTGGCGGGTGGGGGCGGCGGCCTTCGGCTCGCCAAGTACTGACGGTTCGACGGCGGACTCGAAGCCCGCGGCGATGACCGCCGCGGCCCCGGCGGAGATGCCTTCGGCCACGCAGTCGTCGAGGTCGAAGCTGCCGCGTCCGGATCCGGCCACCTGCTGGTTGGGGACCACGCTGTTGGGGACGAAGGCGGCGAGGTCTTCGTCCCAGCGGAGCCTGCCCTGGCGCTGGGAGTGCAGGTGCACCACCGGTGACCAGCCGCCGGAGACGGCCAGCAGGTCGCAGGCGAGGTGTTCGATGCCCGAGGTGAGTTCGCCGGCGTCGTTGATGCTCCGGACGGTGACGCCGAGGAGCCGGCCGTCGCCGGAGTCAGCAGCGGTGGTGTTGGCGACGGCGCTGCCGATCAGCACCCGCGTTCCCGCGGCCGCAGCTGCGGAAGCGGTTTCGCTTAGCTGTGCACGGGCGTCTACGACGGCTTCGACCCGGATGCCCGCGGCGCGGAGGTCGGCGGCCAGGGCGTAGGCGCTGTCGTTCGTGGTGCTGATGACCACCCGGGAACCTGCGGCGACGGCGTAGCGGTTGAGGTAGGTGCGGACTGCGGACGCGAGCATGATGCCGGGGCGGTCGTTGTTTTCGAAGACCAGCGGGCGTTCGTGGGCGCCCGGGGCCAGGATGACCTGGGCGGCCCGGATGTGCCAGATCCGCTGGCGGGAAACACCGGGGGCGGCCGGGGTCAGGAGGTGGTCGGTCCGGTTCTGGGCCGCAATGACGTAGTTGGAGTCGTAGGAGCCGAAGGCGCTGGTGCGGTTCAGCACCGTGCATTCGGCCGCGGAGATCAGTTCGGCTTCAACATTGGCCACCCATTCCAGGGCGGGCTGCCCTTCGATGCTCTCGACGAGGGCCGGATCCGTGGAGCCGGACAACAGCGAGCCGCCCAGTTCGGGCTGGTCGTCGATAAGGATGACCCGGGCGCCGGAGCGGACGGCCTCGCGGGCCGCGGCCAGGCCTGCCGGTCCGCCACCGACCACCAGGACGTCGGTGTGGACATACTTCTTGTCGTATTCGGCGTGGTCCTCGGCCGGGTCCAGCTTGCCCAGCCCGCTGAGCACTTCGGCGCTGAGGCCGTCCACCAGGGACACCGTGGTGGCGGGGAGCATGGATTCGGCCACGTGGCCCGGGAACCGGGCCGCGACCTTGACCAGGGCGTTGGATTCCTCGACGCCGGCGGACATGATGCCGCGGGGCCGGCTCTCATACAGGGAGTCACCCGCGCGGAGCCGGCCGTTGGCCAGCAGGGCGGAGGCGAGGGTGTCGCCGGGGTGGCCAGTGTATTCACGGCCGTCCAGGGTGAAGCGCCACGTGACGCTGCGGTCGATGCGTCCGCCGGTGCTAAGACGCGCGGGCTGCGGCTGAGCGGTCATTTGACTGCTCCTTCCGGGGAGACGGGGCTGGTGACGGTGGGGGCTGTGGGGCCTGTGGCGGGCCGGAGCTGACCCATCGGGTAGACGGCCTGGATGTCGTAGGTGACGGTGTCGCGGAGCATGTTGAACCATTGCCGGCAGCCGGTGCTGTGCAGCCAGCGTTCGGCGAAGGCACCCTTGGTGTTGTCGCGGTAGAACAGGTACTCGGCCCATTCGCGGTCCGTGAGCTCTGCCGGGTTTTCGGGGTAGGCCACGTGGGCCTGTCCGCCGTAGTGGAATTCGGTCTCGTCGCGGGGACCGCAGTTGGGGCAGGGAATCAGGAGCATGTCCTTACCTCTTTCTAGTGGGCCACGGCGGCAGCGCCGTGTTCGTCGATCAGGGCGCCGGTTTCGAAGCGCTCGAGTGCAAAGGGCTTGTTGAGTTTGTGCGGTTCTCCGGTGGCGATCGTGTGGGCGAACGTCAGCCCGGCCGCCGGTGTGCCCTTGAATCCGCCGGTGCCCCAGCCGCAGTTGACGAACATGTTTTCCACCGGGGTGGTGCCTACGATCGGGGAGGCATCCAGGGTGGTGTCAACGATCCCGCCCCAGGTCCGGAGCACGTGGGCCCGGGCGAAGATCGGGAAGAGTTCGACGGCGGCTGCCATCTGGTGCTCGATCACGTGGAAGGATCCGCGCTGGCCGTAGCCGTTGTAAGAGTCCACGCCGGCGCCCATGACCAATTCGCCCTTGTGCGCCTGGGAGACATAGACGTGAACGTGGTTGGACATGACCACGGTGGGGTGGACGGGCTCGTGGAGCTCCGACACGAGTGCCTGGAGGGGGTGGGACTGGATGGGAAGCCGGAACCCGGCCATTTCGGCAAGCACCGAGCTGTGCCCTGCGGCGCACAGGCCGACCTTCTCGGTGTGGATCGTGCCGCGGGTGGTCTTGACCCCGGTGACGCGGTTGCCGTCCTTGACGAAGCCGGTGACCTCGCAGTTCTGGATGATGTCCACGCCCAGCTCATCGCATTTGCGGGCGAACGCCCAGGCGACGTGGTCGTGCTTGGCGATGCCGGCGCGCGGCTGGTAGGTGGCGCCCATGACCGGGTAGCGGATGTTGTCGTTGATGTTCAGGATGGGGCAGAGTTCCTTGACCTGCTGCGGGTCCAGCCACTCGGCGTCGACGCCGTTGAGTTTGTTGGCCCCGACGCGGCGGACGCTTTCGCGGACGTCGCCCAGGGTGTGGGCCAGGTTCATCACCCCGCGCTGGCTGAACAGGAAGTCGTATTCGAGTTCTTCGGGCAGGATCTCCCAGAGTTTCAGGGCGTGCTCGTAGATCGCCGCACTCTCGTCCCAGAGGTAATTGGAGCGGATGATGGTGGTGTTCCGGGCCATGTTCCCGCCGGCCAGCCAGCCTTTTTCCAGGATGGCTATGTTGGTCATCCCGTGGTTCTTGGCCAGGTAATACGCCGTCGCCAGTCCATGTCCGCCGCCGCCCACAATCACGGCGTCGTAGCTCTTCTTGGGGTCCGGGTTGCGCCAGAGGAAGTCCGGGTGCTCCGGCAGGTGTTCGGTGGTCATTGTGCTGCTCCAATCAGTTCTGCCTCAAGCCCGGTCGCCGGCGTGCCGGTGCCGAGATGCGGGTAAAGGGGGAACCGGTCCGCGAGGGCGCTGACGCGTCCACGCAGTTCAGCGGCGGTTTGGTCGCTGAGTTCGTCCCCGGGCGCCTGCGAGATGAGGGCGGAGGCGATGATGTCCGCCACCTCGGTGAACTCCGCGGCACCGAAGCCGCGGGTGGCCAGGGCGGGGGTGCCGATCCGCAGCCCGGAGGACACCATGGGCGGGCGGGGATCGAAGGGGACGGCGTTGCGGTTGACGGTGATGCCGATCCGGTGGAGCCGGTCTTCGGCCTGCTGCCCGTCCAGTTCCGAGTCCCGCAGGTCCACCAGGACCAGGTGCACATCGGTGCCGCCGTTGACCACGGAGATCCCGGCCGCCGCGACGTCGTCCTTCAGGAGCCGGGACGCGAGGATCCCGGCGCCTTCGAGCGTGCGCTCCTGGCGTTCCTTGAACTCCGGTGACGCCGCGATCTTGAAGGCCACGGCCTTGGCCGCGATCACGTGTTCCAGCGGGCCGCCCTGCTGGCCGGGGAACACAGCGCTGTTGATCTTGCGTGCGTACTCCTCCTTGGCCAGGATCACGCCGCCGCGCGGTCCGCCGAGGGTCTTGTGCGTGGTGGTGGTGACGACGTCGGCGTAGGGGACCGGGTTCGGGTGAAGCCCGGCGGCCACGAGGCCGGCGAAGTGTGCCATGTCCACCATGAGGTAGGCGCCCACGAGATCGGCGATGCGCCGGAACTCGGCGAAGTCCAGCTGCCGGGAGTAGGCGGACCAGCCGGCCACGATCATCTTGGGCCGGTGTTCAAGGGCCAGGGCCTCCACTTCGGCCATGTCCACCAGGTGGTTGTGCTCGCTCACGTGGTACGGGACCACGTTGTAGAGCTTGCCGGAGAAGTTGATCTTCATCCCGTGGGTGAGGTGGCCGCCGTGGGCCAGGGCCAGTCCCATGATGGTGTCGCCCGGTTCCAGGAGGGCAAACATGGCGGCGGCGTTGGCCTGCGCGCCGGAGTGCGGTTGGACGTTGGCGTACTCGGCGCCGAACAGGGCCTTGACCCGGTCGATCGCGAGCTGTTCGATCACGTCGACGTGCTCGCAGCCGCCGTAGTAGCGCTTGCCCGGGTAGCCCTCGGCGTACTTGTTGGTCAGCACCGAACCCTGTGCCTCCATGACCCCGGCGGGGGCGAAGTTCTCGGACGCAATCATTTCCAGGGTGGACTGCTGGCGCTTCAGTTCGTGCGCCACGGCCTCTTCGACCTCGGGATCGACTACGGAAAGTCGCTCGTTCAACTGCTCAACCACGGTTGCTCCTTTGAAATACCACTATTGCTATGACTGATATATCAGTGTGAGAACAATGGTATGATTGAGATCACACCAGAGTCAATAGCTGGAAGCCAAGTGGAACCAGGCTTCCGGTTGAAATCCAGAAACGTTGAAATCCAGAAACGGAGCCGAGCTGTGAATGCACTCACCGTCCTGCCGCCCGCAGAGGACGAAGCCATCTCCCAGGCGGAGGCCGCGTACAGGCAGTTGCGCGACAAGCTGATCATGCTCGAAATCCGGCCGGGCGAACCCATCAATGACGGGCAGCTCGCCGCCGAGCTCGGGTTCGGCCGTACTCCAGTGCGCGAAGCGATCAAGCGGCTGGAAGTGGACCACCTGGTGGTTTCATACCCGCGAAGGGGAACCTTTGCCACCACCGTGGACTTCACGGAACTGGCCGATGTCTCGGAAATCCGGGAACTGCTGGAACCCCTGGCGGCGCGGCGGGCGGCAACGCGGGCCAACGCCGCCATGCGCCGCGAACTGCTGGATGTCGCCAAGACCATTGCAGAACTGGCCCCGAGCCCAGCAGAGTCCCGGGAGCTGATGCGCTACGACCTGACGGTGCACCGCCTGATCTACCGGGCCGCAGCCAACCCGCACCTGGAGGATACGCTGATCCGCTACGACAATCTGGCCACGCGCATCTGGTGCCTGGTCCTGGACAAGGTCCCCTCGGTCAGCGGCCACATTAGCGAGCACGTGGAGCTGCTCAAGGCGGTGGCCGAGGGCGACGCGGACAGGGCCGGCGAACTCGCCCTGCACCACGTCACCAGCTTCGAGGAGACCATCCGCAAGGTCCTCTAGGTCCGGACGGGGGACCCTCCCGCCGAGGTCGCCGGAAGCGTGCGGGCTCGCCTTAAGCTTCCGGCGAGCCCGCACGTGACCGGCGACTTCGACCACGACGGGCGCCCGAGTCGCCGCCGCAGTGGATTAGAGTTCCGGAACTTCAGCCGTTTTTCTTCCAGCGCTTCGGCCACTTCACGTTCATCAGGAGCAGCCCCAGCAGGAGCGAATCAACGGTCATGATTGCGGCCATGAGATAGGCCCACCCGGCCATCATGGCTCGACCGCCGACCGGCGGCCTGAAGTGCGCGTACGTACCAGAATGCCCATGACGATCTCCTGACGTGGATCCCCCCAGTCACTCGATAGTCCACTTAGTGTGCCACCGCGCCGGACTGGGCGGAACCGCGGCGCCGTCCGGCTCAAGCATTCCCCAAGTTGACGGACACATCGCTCAATTTATGCAACACCGTTTCGTTCATTGCAACTATTGTTGTGCGATCCGGCTGGGTGCCCGCGGCGCTGTCTTGGTGCCTTATCCAGATTGATCCGCGTAAGAGAAATCACAAAAAGCATTGACTGTGTCATGCGTCACGCCTAATCTGGTGCAACAGCGTTGCACTGATTGCAACTCCCAAAACTCTTTGGTGGACACATGAGTAACGAAAATTTCTCCCCGTCGACACTTGCGGGGTCGAGCAGCCCAGAGTCGAATAGCGGGCATGGCAGTACTTCCTCCGGACAGGCCACGGTGAGCGGCCGGGCGGCCCCGGGCGGGCACGATCCCGCAGTCAGCAAGGAAACCCGACGGCGGGTGGTCGCCGCAAGTTTCATCGGAAACTTCGTCGAATGGTTCGACTACGCCGTCTACGGCTACCTGGCCGCAACCATCGCCGCGGTCTTCTTCCCCGAGTCCAATCCCCAGACCGCGCTTCTGCTGACTTTCGCCCTCTTCGCCATCTCGTTCCTGGTGCGGCCGCTCGGCGGCTTTGTTTGGGGCCACATCGGTGACCGGGTGGGGCGCCGGACCGCGCTTTCCCTGTCAATCCTGATCATGTCCGGAGCGACCTTCTGCATCGCCCTCATCCCGGGGTACAACTCCATCGGCATCTGGGCGCCGATCCTTCTCCTGGTGGTGCGCGTCGTCCAGGGCTTCTCCGCCTCGGGCGAATACGCCGGCGCGTCCGCCTTCCTGGTGGAGTATGCCCCGGCCAACAAGCGCGGCCTCTACGCAGCGGTGGTTCCGGCCAGCACGGCCGCGGGCCTGCTGCTGGGTTCCCTGCTCGCGGGCCTTTTGACCATCCTGCTCACCGCCGAGGCGATGCAGAGCTGGGGGTGGCGCCTGCCGTTCCTGCTCGCCGCCCCGATGGGCCTGATCGGACGCTACATCCGCACCAAGCTCGAAGACACCCCGGTGTTCCGCGAACTGGCAGAGGAGGATCATGCCATCAAGGCCCCGGTATCCAGCCTCTTCCGGAACCACTGGCGGTTGCTGCTGAAGGCCGTCGGAGCAGTGCTGCTCAACGCCGTCGGGTTCTACGTGATCCTCAGTTACATGCCGACCTACCTGTCCTCGGAACTGGGACTCGGCGCTGCCGAATCTTTCCTGGCCACCACCATCGCACTCGTGACGTACATCGGGTTCATCTTCCTGACCGGAATGCTCTCGGACCGCTACGGCCGCAAAAAGGTCCTCATTGCCGCCTCCTTGAGCTTCATCGTGCTGACCGTGCCGGCCTTCGCCCTGCTGGGCACCGGGAACTTCCTGGTGATCGTCCTGGTCCAGATCCTGCTGGGCGGCATGCTCACGCTCAATGACGGCACGCTTCCGAGCTTCCTGGCGGAAATGTTCCCCACCCGCGTCCGCTACAGCGGCTTCGCCGTCAGTTTCAATCTCTCCAACGCGCTCTTCGGCGGCACCGCGCCGTTCATGGCGACCCTCCTGATCGCCGCGACGGCCAATGCCCTGGCGCCTGCCTGGTACCTCGCCGGCGCCGCGGTCATCTCCCTGATCGCCGTAGCGCTCTCCCGGGAAACCAGTAAAGAACCGCTGCGCCACGAGTAGTCCCGGCCGACGCCCACATTTTCCCTCCTAAGAAATCAAACCGCAGAAAGGCACCACCATCATGACCATCGCAACGTCCAACAACGCTTCGTCCATCGCCGAACTGGAGCGACTGAAAGTCCTGCACAACGGGCAGAAGGAAGAGCTGACCTTTTCCAACGCCGAATTTGAGCGCCGGCTCGGCGGACTGCGCCGTATCATGGCCGATAAGGACCTGGACGCCGTCGTCCTGACCAGCTACCACTCCATTAAGTACTACTCCGACTTCCTCTTTACCTACTTCGGCCGGTCCTACGCCATGGTGGTCACCAAGGACGACACCGTGACCGTCACGGCCAACATCGACGCCGGCATGCCGTGGCGGCGCAGCTATGGCGACAACGTGGTGTACACGGACTGGCGCCGGGACAACTACATCTTCGCCATCCAGGAGGCGCTGCGCACCCGCGGCATCAACCCCCGCCGGCTCGGCGTCGAAGACGATTCGCTCCCGCTGGACAACCGCAACAAGATCCAGGCGGCCTTCGCGGGAGCCACCCTGGTGGACGTCGCCCAGGCGGCGATGCGCCAGCGGATGATCAAGTCGGCCGAAGAGATCGAGGTGATCAAGCACGGGGCCCGCATCGGTGACCTGGGCGGCGAAGCCATCCGCAACGCCATCACCGCCGGCATCACCGAATATGAGGTCGCCCTGATCGGCACCGAAGCCATGGTCCACGAAATCGCGCGGACGTTCCCGGACTCGGAAATCCGTGACACCTGGGTGTGGTTCCAGTCCGGCATCAACACCGACGGCGCCCACAACTGGGCCACCACGCGCAAGATCCAGGAGCACGACATCCTGTCCCTGAACTGCTTCCCCATGACCTCCGGCTACTACACGGCGCTGGAGCGCACCCTGTTCTACGGCGAACCCGACGCCCGCTCCCTTGAGCTGTGGAACATCAACGTGGAAGTCCACAAGCGCGGCCTCGAGCTCATCAAGCCCGGAGCTGTCTGCAAGGACATCGCCGCCGAGCTGAACGAGATCTACGTCAGCCACGGACTTCTCGCCAACCGGACGTTCGGCTACGGACACTCCTTCGGCGTCCTGAGCCACTACTACGGCCGCGAAGCCGGACTGGAACTCCGCGAGGACATCGACACCGTGCTCGAGCCCGGCATGGTGGTCTCCATGGAACCCATGATCACCGTCCTGGACGGCCAGCCCGGCGCAGGCGGCTACCGTGAGCACGACATCCTGGTGGTCGGCGAAGACGGAGCCGAGAACATCACGAAGTTCCCGTTCGGCCCCGAATACAACATCATCGGAGCCTGAGGCGCCCAGACCCCCTGAAGGCAGGACCCAGAAGCGGSGCCAC